>JAYVXP010000131.1:0-5389 GCA_043785125.1 Bacteroidia bacterium | reverse complement strand
ACACCGCTATCTTTCTACACCTCATCCGATGCAATCTTTTTGCCTTCTACTTTTCGTCCGTAGAGTATGAACCGTATCAAACCGGGACTTATATCTATTTTATTCCTGCGTGCCTTGGAGCCCTGGCAGTCTTTGGATATCAGGAACGTTTGAAAGGTATAGGCTTTTCCGTCATCAGCTTTACCTTTTTTCTTATTGCCCTGTTTGACCCATCAAAATTTTCGCCGGCTAAATCTCATTTTTATTTTATTATTAATTTTTTGATCGTCCTCACCATCGGGCTGTTGATTTTACTTTTCTTCGATCGTATGGTCATTGAGTCAGAAAATAAAGTACTTCAAAAAAATGATCAACTGCAGAAAGCCAATTCAGAACTCGATCGGTTTGTTTACAGTGCTTCGCACGATTTGCGTGCTCCACTGAGTTCTATTTTAGGATTGGTCCAAATCTATCGATACGCCAACAATGAAAAAGAAAAAATCATTGACAATATTCATGTCCGCGCATTGAAGCTGGATGAATTTGTAAGGGAAATCCTCGACTATGCGCGCAACACAAGAATGGAGGTTAAACCCGGTTCCGTTGACCTCAACCAGATTGTTGGGGAAGTCCTGGAAAATCTTCGCTTTGTCCAGGGTTTTGATACCATTAAAATGATCGTTGAAATACCCATTAACAGTACCATTGAAACGGACCCAAGCCGATTGAAAGTCGTGTTCAACAATCTGCTGTCAAATGCGATTAAATATCAGGACTTTGCCAAGTCCAATGCTTTCGTGAAAATAATTTGTAAAACGCATCAGGATAGGCACTGCATCACTGTGGAGGACAATGGCATCGGAATCCGTGAAGGTTATCAATCTAAAATATTTAGCATGTTTTACCGTGCAAACGATAGTGTGGAGGGCTCAGGACTTGGGTTGTACATCGTCAAAGAGACAGTAGAACGATTGGGTGGTAACATTGAAATGACTTCTGAATATGCCCATGGCACGACCTTTAAGATATTTTTGCCAGTGACCCCGTAAAGTAAATCGAATCCTGATTGCTCAGCATTATTTTCCCGGCTATATCCAACTCATATCAACTTTGAAAAAGGCGCGTAGCCCGAATTTTACCTTTTCCATTCAAAACTTGCATGGATTGACTTATGGTCGGGATTGATCAATGGAAGAAGATTTCAAACGCTAATTTTGGGCGTTGTTCAATGAAAGTTAATGCGGATACGGATTCAAAACCTTATTATCGGTAAAAAAGATGCCCACAGACCGGCAGCGGAACTGAAAAAGTCTTTGCTGTCCGGTTATTATTCCATTTTGGGGATATTGGTGTGTTTTGTCTATTGGGTGATTGACCTTTTTGGTGGTATCTCGGAAACCACCGTGGTCTATCTGGTAGCCATTGGGCTCCATTTCACTTCATTTTTGTTAAATCGGAAGGGCAAAAGAGAGTTGTCAAATTATATCCTTCTGCCTTCCAGCAATCTGGCCGTTTACCTTTTTGCCTCTAGTGAATCATCGCAGACAGCAACTTTTATTTTCTTCCCAGTAACCTGCCTGGGGGCCTTTGCGCTTTTTGGTCACCAGGAAAGAGGGAAGGCCATAGCGTTTAGCATTCTCTCATTGCTGCTTTTTTATGCGGCCTATTTTGTTGATTTTTCATTTTTGCCGCAACGGATTTATGATATTTCGATTATTCGGTTTACGATGTTAATCAACTTCAGCGCAGCTTTGGTTGCGTCCCTATTGCTGGTGTATTTGCTGATTGACATCAACCATTTGCAGGAATTGGAAATACTGGAAAAAAACAATTTACTAATCAAAACCAATGCTGAATTGGATCGGTTTGTTTACAGCACTTCACATGATCTGCGCGCGCCCCTTGCCTCCATCCTCGGATTGCTAAACATAGCGCGTGCGGAAGTTGATTTGAAAACAGCCAAGCACTACATGAAACTCATGGAAGACCGGGTGCGATCGCTGGATGTGTTTATCAAAGACATTACCGATTACTCGAGAAACAACAGACTGGAAATAAGAAAAGATACTATCAATCTGAAGGAATTGGCCGATGAAGTATGGGAGAACCTGCGCTATGCTCCCGAAGCAAATACCATTGATTTGCAACTCGACTTTCCCGAGCACACGATTATGGAGAATGACCGCTGTCGGTTGAAAGTCATACTCAGCAATCTGATTTCCAACGCCATCCGATATCACGACCTGTCGAAAAATAACCGGTTTATCCGCCTCGCAGCGCGCGCCAACGGGCATGCGTTTTATCTGGAAGTGGAGGACAATGGTCAGGGAATTGACCCTCAATACAAAGTGAAGATTTTTGAAATGTTTTTCCGGGCCCACGAAAAATCCAAAGGATCAGGACTGGGTCTGTACATTGTGAGGGAAACAGCGGCCAAGCTGCAGGGTACTGTAGATGTAGAATCCCAGCCTGGAGTGGGATCGGTTTTTACTATCCGGCTTCCCTACCTGGGGTTGAAGCAGGCATAAAACAACAAAACCCCATTTCTTATATCTTTGCGCTTTATGGCGCAACAAGACGACAATCTTCTAAAGAAAGTAATCTCCCACTCCAAGGAGTACGGGTTTATTTTTCCCTCCAGTGAAATTTACGACGGGCTCAGTGCAGTATATGATTATGGGCAGAATGGCGTTGAGTTAAAAAATAATATTAAAGAATTCTGGTGGCGGTTCATGACACAACTCCACGATAATATTGTGGGGATTGATTCGGCCATTTTCATGCATCCTACTACATGGAAGGCCTCCGGGCACGTCGACGCCTTCAACGATCCCATGATCGACAACAAAGATTCAAAAAAGCGGTATCGCGCCGATGTGTTGGTGGAAGACGCGGTGGCAAAAATGGAAGATAAGATTGATAAGGAAGCCGAAAAAGCCGCTAAACGGTTTGGTGATTCCTTCAATCGGGAAATGTTTTTGACCACCAATCCCCGCGTTCTGGAAATTCAAAAGAAAGTGAAGGAGACTAACCAGAAGCTGAAAGAGGCCATCGGTAGCTCCAACATGGAGGCGATGAAGCAATTGATCATCGATCTGGAAATAGCAGACCCGGTCTCCGGCACGCGCAATTGGACAGAAGTACGGCAATTTAATCTGATGTTTTCTACGGAGATGGGATCCATTGCCGAAGAGGCGAATACCATTTACCTGCGTCCTGAAACAGCGCAGGGAATTTTCGTCAACTTTTTGAACGTGCAAAAAACCAGCCGGTTGAAAATCCCTTTTGGAATTGCTCAGATCGGGAAGGCGTTTAGAAATGAGATTGTGGCGCGTCAGTTTATTTTTAGGATGCGTGAATTTGAACAGATGGAAATGCAATTCTTTGTCAAGCCCGGTGAGGAGATGAAATGGTACGAATTCTGGAAAGCAAAAAGAATGAAGTGGCATAATGCATTGGGATTGGGATCGGAGAATTATCGGTTTCATGACCATTTGAATTTAGCGCATTATGCCAACGCCGCGTGTGACATTCAATACAACTTTCCAATGGGATTCAGGGAGTTGGAAGGAATCCACTCCCGTACGGATTTTGATCTGAAGAACCACGAGAAATTTTCAGGAAAAAAACTTCAATATTTTGATCCGGAATCAAACCAGAGTTACATCCCCTATGTGGTGGAAACTTCCATTGGTTTGGACAGGATGTTTTTGGCCATCCTCTCTCACTCTTATAAGGAGGAGAAACTCGAGGCGGCGGAAGGAAAGGAAGACGGCAGTGAGCGGGTGGTGCTATCCATTCCGCCGGCCCTGGCACCTTGCAAAGCGGCCATCCTGCCTTTGGTAAAGAAAGATGGTCTCCCTGAAAAGGCAGAAAAAATACTCAATGATCTTAAATTTGATTTCCGTTGCTATTACGAAGACAAGGACACCATCGGCCGTCGGTATCGGAGAATGGACGCAATTGGCACCCCGTTTTGCATTACCATCGATCACCAAACATTGCAGGACGACACAGTGACCATTCGGGATAGGGATACCATGAAACAGGAGCGTGTAGCAATAGGTACGCTGAAATCGAAAATCAGTGGCTTGGTTTCGATACCGGAGCTTCTTAAGAAGATATAATTGATTCCATCCTCATCTGCGATTTCTTGCGTCGGATACGATAATGGATAGAAAGAACTTCAACTCTAAATGAACTGGCTCCAACTTCTTTCTGCTCAGCGCCTCGGACAAAAAATGGCTTCCCTGGAACAATCGCGAAGTGCTTTTGAACAGGACTATGACCGGATCATTTTCTCACATCCGTTTAGAAAATTACAAGATAAAACCCAGGTTCATCCGCTTCCCGAACATGATTTTGTTCATACTCGTCTCACGCACAGCCTGGAAGTTTCAACTGTCGGAAGGTCATTGGGGAAGAAAGCGGGTGAAATAATCCTGCAACGACATCCTGAGCTGAGTGCGAAATTTTCTCTTTTTGATTTTGGGGCAATTGTCGCGGCGGCTTCGTTGGCGCATGACCTTGGCAACCCGCCATTCGGACACGCCGGTGAAGATGCTATCTCGGATTTTTTTCTTCATCATACGGTAGGGCACGATTTTAAATCAAAAGTCAACGAAGCGCAGTGGGCCGAACTCGTGAAATTCGAGGGTAACGCACAAGGTTTTAGAATTTTGAATAAAAGTGAATACGGATTAAAACTAACGTATGCCGCCCTGGGCGCCTTTACAAAATATCCCTGCCCCGCTTTTTTTCCACAACGCAATAAGACGAGAAAAAGTCAGCGGAAGTTTGGTTTTTTTGAATCAGAGAAGGAAATCTTTACTGAAGTAGCCATTCAGTTGGGATTGGTCAAGATAGAAAAATATGCCTGGTGTCGTCATCCCCTTGCCTTTCTGGTCGAAGCATCCGATGATATTTGTTACGGCATTATCGATCTGGAAGACGGGTGTCGGTTGGGTTTGGTAAGCTTTGAAGAGACCGTGGATTTGCTGGCACCGATATTAAAAGAAAAACTGAATCGCGATAAGCTGATGAAGAACACCGGTCTGAATGAAAGACTTGGGGTGCTCAGGGCCATGGCGATTGGCGAATTGATTGATGCTACCACCACTGTATTTGCGGACCACGAACAACGCATGCTGGAGGGAAACTTCGACGACGCGCTAACGGATCTCTGCGAATTTCATGAAGCGATGAAGGAAATCAGCGAAGTTTCGGTCCGGAAAATTTATCATGCTCGTCACGTGGTGGAGATTGAAGCCGCAGGCCATGAAGTATTGCCAGGCTTGCTGGAAGAGTTTGTGCTGGCGGGTAGCCATCTGATGAAAAACGAAAAATCAAGAAAGTACCAGAATCTGGGGTTATTGCTCCCCGAAGAGATAAGGAGGGAAATTCAGGCGAA
>JAYVXP010000130.1:0-5390 GCA_043785125.1 Bacteroidia bacterium | reverse complement strand
TGGGTAATTTTTATTCCCAGTGCATTGAGATAGTCATAATCGGCATTGTATAAATCCACACCCCGGTCCACCATCTTGCCATCTTTGTCCTCCACCTTAAAGAGGAGTTTACCAATACCTTCTCCAGGTGAAGCGTCGGCTCTGCCTACGGCAACCACTTCGGATAATCTCCGCAATTGCTCAGTCAGTACTTCCCCCTTCTTCTGCATTTCCGGGCTACTGAGACTAAGTCGAACTACATTTTCCTTATTGAATCCCAAGTCCTTGTTTCGTAGAAATTGAAGTTGGTCAAACACAATCAGTGTACAGATCAGCATGAAAATGCTCAAACCAAATTGCACCACCACCAAAACCTTCCTGAAATAGGAACCCCCACCTTTTGAGGCGAGTTTGCCTTTCAGTACATTCACAGGGTTAAATCCCGACAAATAAAAAGCCGGGTAACTTCCGCCCACCATGCCGGTAATCAGCACAATCCCCAATAGCCCCAGCAGCACGGGCGGTTGCAGCACAGAAGTAAACAGCAGTTGTTTGTTAGACAAAGTGTTGAATATGGGCATCAGCAAATAAATAAGAACCAAACTGATCAAGAGCGAAATCATGGCCACCACTACCGATTCAGTTAAAAACTGAAGGATCAGTTGGCTTCGTTGCGAGCCCATCACCTTGCGCAAACCCACTTCTTTTGCGCGGTTCGCCGAGCGCGCAGTGGCGAGGTTCATATAATTGATGCAGGCGATAATAAGCATGAACGCTGCCACAACTCCAAAAATATAGATGTAAGAAGTGTCGCCACCCGCCTCGGCTTCGTCGGAGATTTTCGAATGAAGGTGAATATCGGTAATGTGCTGTAGTTCGTATTTCACTTTTATTCCCACCGGCTCAAAAATCGGATTCACCTTTTCCTTCAAGACTTTATCAAGACTGGTGTACATTTTGTTTACATCATATCCCGCAGGCAATTGGAGGTAAGTGGTTATCCCAAAGCTACCCCACCCACCCAGGTAAGTGGGGTCGCTATTCCTGGAAATGAGTGCATCAAAACGAAAGTGAGAATTCAGTGGAACGTCTTGGATGATGCCTGTAACCTTGAATTCTTCATTCCGGCCATCCACGTGGAGCGTCTGGTTCAACGCACTCAGTGGATTGTCAAAATATTTCTTTGCGATTTTTTCCGTCAATACAATCGAATGGGGATTGTCCAGTGCCGTATTCGGATTCCCAGCCAAAAAGGTGTATGAAAACATATCAAAGACAGTCGAATCGGCAAAATAAAAATCGGATTCATAGAATTGACGATCGCCTACCTTAATCAGATCGCGCGACAAGCTAAAAAACCGGACCACATTTTTTACTTCAGGGTAGTTGTCACGCAGCTCTTCCGCCAGCGGCATCTGCACGACCGACCAGGTAAAGGCGTTGTCGGGTTCTTTGATATTGGAAACGATGCGATAAATATTATCTGCATTCTTATGATACCGATCGTAACTCAGCTCATCCAGTATGTACAAAAACAAAAAAAGACTACACGTGATGCCGATGGTGAGCCCCATGACATTCATGGCGCTGTAGGCTTTGTCTTTAAGCAAATTGCGTAAGGATATTTTCAGCAGGTTTTTGAACATCGGGAAGGGGGTTAACTCATTTGCTTACGAAATGGAATATCAGCGGGTTGCCCTAAAGATGGTATTAATGGCTAAAAAGTTTTACCTCCGAAACTTTTCTTCAAACTTCCATTCTGGCCGCGCACTCAATCCGGCATTCCAAAGACCGGGGGAGATAAATAGTTTTATCTTTACTTTATGCCATTCCGGTTAATGGAACGCATTTCATCCGTTGAAATGATAATCAAAAGATAATTTTATGATAAGTCCTTTCTCAGATTTCCGCGCACTCCGGAAACAATTTCCTTCGTTGCAGCGCAAACACAATAGCTTACCGATTGTCTATCTGGATGGGCCGGCCGGAACGCAGGTTCCACAATCGGTCATCGATACCATCTCTCATTATTATGAGCACTCCAACGCCAATACGCACGGATCATTTATCACTGCACAGGAAACCGACAAAGTAATTCAACAGATGCGGCAATCCATGGCGGCTTTTCTGGGCGCGGAAGGCGAAGAAACAATCTCCATCGGCCAAAACACAACCTCCCTGAATTTCGCACTGGCCCGGGCGATGTCGCGATTCCTACGACCAGGAGATGAAGTGTTGATCACCCAACTTGATCATGAAGCAAACCGGGGCCCCTGGCTCACCTTGCGGGATGTTGGGATTAAAGTCAAGGAAGTCATCCTCAGACCCAGTGGTGTTTTAGATTATGCTGATTTTGCTGAAAAAATCAATGAGAACACGCGGCTGGTTTGCATGGGGATGTCTTCGAATTGCATCGGCACCGTAAATGACTTCAAGTTGGTGAGGGCGCTTACCCATAAGCATAATGCTCTGCTCCTCCTGGACGCGGTGCACTACGCTCCACACTTTACCATTGATGTGCAATCAATAGGGTGTGATTTCCTGTTGTGCTCAGGGTATAAGTTTTATGGTCCCCATGTGGGCATTTTATACAGTCGCCCCGGCTTGCTCGACCGCCTTCCTACCGACCGGCTTCGTACTGCGGGGCAGGTTGCGCCGTATTCCATAGAAACCGGCACGTTGAATCACGCGGCCATTGCGGGAGTCAGCGCGGCCGTTCATTTTCTGGCAAGTTTGGGTACCGGATCAACTTTACGTGAACGACTTATCCATGCTTACACGTCGATCGGTGCGCATGAATATACCCTGGCTCGTAAGCTGTATCAGGGTTTGAAAAAGATCCGAGGGGTGACTTTGATTGGTCAGGATTTTTCATCAACGTCGAGAACTCCCACTCTTTCATTTACTGTGAATGGAAAAACGCCGGTACAGATATGCGATCATCTGGCAAAGAAAAATATTTGTGCCTGGGATGGACATTTTTATGCTATCCGCGCCATCGAAGCATTGGGACTTCTGGAAAAAGGGGGGGTAACGCGACTTGGAATATCTTTATACAATACGCAGGAAGAAGTTGAGCTAACCTTATCCGAAGTGGAGAAGATAGCAAGCGCTTAAGGTGGACGACGCCTGCTCTTATTTATGAAATCAGTACGCCGATTTTTTTCCCTTTTACAAAGCAGAATGAGTCCGCTTCAGCTCGCTTTATTTTTAGCAGTTGTGGTGGTTTTGGTTCTTACTTTTATAAAAATCCCTTCCGGCTTTTGGAGCCGATCTCCCCATGCTCCAGACAGTACAAAAAACCATGTTAATACCAGATGGCATGCTCCTGATACTTCCTCCATACCACGAACACCTTACGGGGATATGATTCGTTACGGACAGAAACTCATTGCCAACACTGCCTATTATCTGGGCCCGAAGGGAATCGCTGGAAAAAATTCTAACGCGATGAATTGCCAGAATTGTCATTTGAATGCAGGCGCCAAACCGTTTGGAAACAGTTTTTCAGGAGTAGCCTCAATCTATCCGGTCTTTCGTGCACGAAGCGGAATTGTGGAATCCATAGAATTCCGAATCAACGATTGCATGCAACGAAGCATGAATGGTCACATACTGGATACTGCAACCCGTGAAATGCATGGGATGGTCGCTTACCTGAAATGGATTGGCAGGGATGTTCCAAAGGGAACTATCCCCGAGGGCGCAGGGATTATCATTTTGCCCTATTTGGAAAGGCCTTCAGACACTTTAAAAGGGAAAATTGTGTATGAGAATAAATGCAAATCCTGTCACGGAAAAAACGGAGCTGGTATCCGGACAGCAACGGGATCAGGCTTTGTGTATCCACCGCTTTGGGGCCCTGAAAGTTATAACACCGGTGCTGGTTTGTTCCGTCTTGGCCGTTTTGCGGGATTCGTAAGATCGAGCATGCCGTTTGGCACCCAACATGACAATCCGCAACTTACCATTGAAGAAGCGTGGGACGTCGCTGCTTTTGTCAATTCACGTCCAAGACCCGAGAAGCCTTTTCCACAAGATTGGCCAGACTTAGAAAGAAAAAGTATTGACTTTCCCTTTGGTCCTTATGCCGACCGTTTTTCTGAGACGGAGCATAAGTATGGTCCTTATGGCCCCATCGAGCATTTTCAGGATTCCATGCTCCTAAAAAAAACAAATACACGCAAATAATAAAGCTTGATTTTGGCAAATAGAAAAAATACCTTGTTCACATAAACTATTCCAATATGAAAACTTCCCGCAGAACATTTCTTAAAGAAGGCGCAATGGTCCTGGCCGGCACCACGGTATTAACCAAATCGTTATTCGCCACACCCAAGTCAAACCAGATGACCGGCATTCAGCTTTATTCCATTCGCGCTGATATGAAAAAAGACCCCCTGGGTACGTTAAAGCAATTGTCACAAATGGGATATAAATACGTGGAGCACGCCGGATACGGTGATCGTAAATTCTACGGAAGCACTCCTGCTGACTTTAGAAAAATATTGAGTGATCTGGGGATGAAAATGCCCAGCGGTCATACCGTCATGGGTGCCAAACATTGGGACGCTGCCAAAAAGGATTTTACCGACTCCTGGAAGTTTACCGTTGACGATGCGGCAACCGTAGGCCAGCAGTTCGTCATCAGCCCTTCGCTCGAACCCGACTCACGCAAAACGTTAGACGAACTAAAAAGCTTTCTGGATGTCTTCAATAAATGTGGCGAACTGTGCAAGAAATCCGGAATGAAATTCGGCTACCACAACCATGCTTTTGAATTCAGTGAGAAGTTTGGCGATCAAACGATTTACGATATCATTCTCAAAAACACCGACCCCACTCTGGTGATTCAGCAATTGGATATTGGCAACCTATACAACGGCGGCGCCAAAGCAATTGACATTGTAAGGCTGTATCCTGGACGGTTTGCTTCCATGCACGTAAAAGATGAAATCCTCAGCACTGAAAAAGATTCTCACGAAAAGTATGAAAGCACAATTCTCGGTCATGGCATTGTGGGCACAAAAGAAGTGATTGACCTGGGGAGAAAATCAGGTGGCACATTTCATTTTATTATTGAACAGGAATCCTATCAGGAAAAAACGGCGCTCGCGAGTGCCAAAGAGGATTTGGAGATCATGAAGAAATGGGGATACTAGTCGGTGATGGGTCAAAATTAATTTAAAATCAAGTTGTTATGAAGTATAGGATTCGGGTTTCGTTGTTCGTCGTTCTTCTTTTTCTCGCAGGGAGTGCTTACTCCCAACCTCAGGAAAAAAGTGTAAAAGTAGTAGTGGCACCGGATCGCTTGGATTGGAGTTATAAAATTGGCGAACCGGTAACTTTTAAGGTGACGGTTTTGAAAGATGGAAACACCCTGAAAAATGTTCAAATCCGTTATGAAGTGG
>JAYVXP010000129.1:0-16578 GCA_043785125.1 Bacteroidia bacterium | reverse complement strand
CATTGATCAGTTGGACATTGCCATCCGGATCAAAAGACAAAATCCCGGTACGAACCTGCTGCACAACCGTATTGAGATATTGCCAATGTTCTTCCTTTTCAGAGCGTGCTTTTCGAAAGGCTTCCAGTACTTCATTAAAGGCAGCATTTAATTCGCGAAAGCTTTTGCCGAGTTGATTGTCGGCCGTGAAGCCTGAAATAAAATCGGAATACTTTACCGACTCGAGAAACCGGGTGAGTTTGCGATTGGTTTGCGCAGTAAAATGATATAGTTCGGAGACTTGAATGATGAGGATAATCACGGTGAGGCCCGCTGCGAAAACCATATTGGGCCGGTTGACCATGTACACCAACAAGGCCAAAACGAACGCCACCAGAATGACCCGAACGGCAACGCGAAACCTAAAATCGTTAAACCTGACCACGTACCACGGATTCACACTGATTAGACCTATTTCACTGAGCGCTGATTATTGAATACACCGCTTTACAGTCCATACTTCTCAAGCCTCCTGTAAAGCGATGATCGCGTAAGCCCTAGCTCCGAGGCGGCTTGCGTGATATTGCCGTTGTATTTTTTTAAAACTTTTCGGATCAACAGTTTTTCTACCTCTTCCAGATTGTATTGATCCAGACTTAGTTGATGTTCGGTTTCTTTGCCGTTGGACGCCATCAAGTTAAAATCTTCCGGTTGCAATACCGTGGAATTACTCAGAATAATTGCCCGCTCAAGCGCGTGCTGTAGTTCGCGAATGTTGCCTGGCCAGGGATGCTTATTCATACGCCCCATGGCCGCTTCGCTTATCCGGGAAACACCCTTACCGTATTTTGCGGCATAGTGTTTCAAGAAATGATTGGCCAACAATGGAATGTCTTCGAGGCGTTCGCGGAGGGAGGGGATTTCCACTTCTATTGTATTGATGCGGTAAAGCAAGTCTTGCCTGAACCGGTTCTCCTTGACCATATCATACAACGGCATGTTCGTTGCGCAGATCAGCCTGATGTCAATGGCAAGTTCCTTATTGGCTCCAACGCGGCTTACCTTTCTGTTTTGTAGAACGGTCAGCAGCTTGGCCTGCAAAGGCATCGATAGGTTTCCGATCTCATCCAGGAAAAGGGTTCCGCCATTTGCGAGCTCAAACCTCCCGGGTCGGTCTTCTTTAGCATCGGTAAACGATCCTTTTTTATGACCAAAAAGTTCGCTCTCAAAAAGCGTTTCTGTGATTGAACCCAGATCAACACTAACAAAGGATTCCTGATGCCGTATTGAGTTGCGGTGAATCGCCCTTGCAATTAACTCCTTGCCCGTTCCGTTTTCGCCGAGGATTAAAACATTAGCATCGGTGTGGGCTACCCGATCAATGGTCTGAAAAATCCGCTGCATTGTCTGGCTCTGGCCGATGATTTCACTGTACTTATCATTCAACGCCTCATTGATTTCATGGTTCTTGATTTTTAATGTCTGCACCTGATCGCGGGATTCGCGAAGACGCATCGAAGAGAAAAGTGTAGCCAGCAATTTTTCATTCTCCCATGGTTTCAAAACAAAATCAGTGGCACCTGCTTTAATTGCCTTCACCGCCATTTGAACATCGCCGTAGGCAGTAATCAAGACGACTACAGCAGAGGGATCAATTTGCAGGATTTTTCCAAGCCAATAATACCCCTCACTTCCGCTGCTTACATCTTTGGTGAAATTCATATCGAGCAGGACTACATCATAATCTTCATTGGTCATCAGGACTGGAATCGCCTCTGGGTTTTTTTCAATGTCGACTTGTGAAAAGTGGCGTTTGAGATACATTTTGGCCGCCTTGAGCAAATCCTCATTATCATCTACGATCAGTATTTTTCCTTGTTTTTGTTCACTCATGGCGCATCAATGATTTAAGTCCAGCTCCGTCTTGTTGAGGATTTCCCTTCCGGGATGGATTGTGGGCGGCAATATTGATACCGAAAGAAGTAAAGCCTTTGATTGGGCTCATAATGCAATTTTGGACTTTAAAGATATAAAAATTTTGTCCGCATCCGGACACATGCGTTCACATCTGAACTTGAATAAGCTGGAATCTCCTAAAAAATGACGGATTCAGACCATTGGGGCATTGGCACGCTTGTTGGCAAGGGTTGGCAGACTATAACTCATTTCTGCTTTCATGGACCGTAAAATTGATAAGAAGTTCTGGACACTCAAGCGCGTTGGTACCTATGGAGGAATAATGGTGTTGGTGTTATTCATTGTCTATCAATTCATCTTTGCCGACCGCCGGTCGACATTGAAAACGGAAAAAGACAAAATCACCCTCTCGGAAGTAAAGCGGGGGGAGTTTAAGGAATGGATTCCGCAAACGGGGATTGTTGCGCCCGCACGTACCGTTTATTTGGATGCCATCGAAGGCGGTAATGTCAAACACATTGTTCGGGAAAGCGGGGCTATAGTCAAGGTCGGCGATGTAATTCTTGAGTTGACCAACCTCAGCCGTGAGTTGGATGTACTACAGAAAGAATCGCAACTTATTGAAAGCATTAACAAGTCCAGGGACTCACGCTTGGGAATCAAAAAGAATGATGTGGATCAGCGTACCAATCTTGCCCAAATTGATCAGCAGATTGCCATTCTGGAACCGAGGTATAAAAGGCAAAAACTGCTATATGATAAGAAACTTATCGCCAAACAGGATTTGGAACAAGCTGAAGCGGACTACAGGATGAACCTGGAGCGAAGAAGAATAACCTATGAGTTTTATAAAAATGATTCGCTTAACAATCTTCAACAACTCAAGGACCTGGAATATTCCCAGCAAAGAATGTCACTGAACCTTGAAGGGATAGGAAAGCTTCTGGACAACCTTGTAATCAAGGCGCCCATTGACGGTCAGTTGTCTACCCCGCATTGGGAAGTTGGACAAGCCGTGATCCAGGGTCAGCGATTAGGCCAGGTCGATATTGTTGGAAGCTATAAGTGCCGGGTTCCAATTGATGAACTTTACCTTCCAAAAATTTCAACGGGATTACCTGCGACCACCAGTTTCGCGGGAAAAGATTACCGTTTGAAGATTATGTACATCTATCCGAATATCACCAATGGAAGATTTGAAGTAGATATGAATTTTGATGGAGAAACTCCGCAGGGGATCAGGATAGGGCAATCGCTTCGCCTCAGAATTGAATTAGGTCAGGCCTCTGAGGAACTGCTTTTGCCTGTTGGCGGATTCTATAAGGATACGGGCGGCAACTGGGTATTTATACTCACCGCCGGTAACAAGGCTGTACGTCGGGATATTAAGCTGGGTAGAAAGAACAGTGAAAATTATGAAGTGCTCGAAGGCCTCAAACCAGGTGATGTTGTGATTACCTCTTCTTATGAGAATTTTGGAAATAATGAAGTATTAATCCTTGAATAAAACCTTACCGGATCAGTTAACAGATTATTAATAAGAAATGTGCAACTATTTGACTACCGGAGCGTCTAATACCTGGATATAGTTGATGATCGGGTAACCATTTGAAAAATACAGAGTACACACTACAACTAAAAATCATCACTTATCATCTAACCCTAAACACCGAAGGCCATGATCAAACTGAAGAACCTTGAAAAAGTCTATACGACTGAGGAAGTAGAAACCACAGCGTTGAACAGCATAAACCTGGAAATCAAGGATGGCGAATTTGTGGCCATCATGGGCCCTTCAGGGTGTGGTAAATCAACGCTGTTGAATATCCTTGGATTGTTGGACAACCCTTCTAGTGGGGAATACCATTTTGGTGACCACGAAGTAGCCAAGTATTCCGAGCGTCAGCGCGCACAACTTCGGAAGGGTTCCATAGGTTTCGTGTTCCAGAGCTTCAACCTGATCGATGAGTTGACTGTATTTGAAAACGTTGAACTGCCTTTATTGTATCTCAAGGTACCCTCCAGCGAGAGGAAAGTGAGGGTTGAAGCAGTATTGGAACGCATGAATATTATGCACCGAAGGAATCACTTCCCCCAGCAACTTTCGGGTGGACAGCAACAGCGCGTGGCCATTTCACGGGCGATTGTTGCAAAACCAAAGGTGATATTGGCCGATGAACCTACTGGTAACCTGGATTCTGCCAATGGCGAAGAAGTAATGAAGTTACTTTCACAATTAAACGAAGAGGGGACCACCGTGATCATGGTTACCCACTCACCCTATGATGCCAACTACGCGCACCGCATTGTCAACTTATTTGATGGTAAGGTCGTGACGGAGAATATTAAAGAACATTTCCATATTTAGAGGCGAAGGTGTAGGTGTCAGACACCTCAAAGGTGTCACGACACCTGGTAAGATTTCAAGGCTAGTAACCTTGATGCGTTCTTCATAGTTTAGGTTTAGGTAGAGTAGGCCTCTCCGGGTATCCGGGGGGGCTTACTCGTTTTTATAACAAGTCCGAAATGTGGTATGGATAATTTTGTTTGTTGCATCATCTAATTTAACCCCATGATCAAGAATTACCTGCTTATCACTTTGCGGAGTCTTATGAAGAACAAGATCTTCATTTTTATAAATGTTTTTGGCATTGGTGTGGCGGTGGCGTGTTGCATCGTGGCTTACCTCAATTGGGAATTCAATTCAGGCTGGGACAAGGACCATAAAAATGCTTCCGTAATTTATAGGGTACAGTTCTGGTATGAGTTTCAGGGAAACAAGACCCGTTATGGCATGGCTCCCATGCCGTTGGGTAATTACGTCAGGCAGAATTTCAAGGATGTGGACAAGGTGGTCAGGTTTTTCCCCAGTGACGGCAACTTCAGGATTGGTGATGAGTTTTTCAATACCAGCATCGGCTATGTCGACTCCGCTTTTTTTGAATTGTTCACTTTCAAATTGAAATACGGAAACTTTTCCGACTTCCATGACAAAAGTAAAATCTTTATCAATGACGAACTCGCCCGCAAATACTTTAAAAAGGAGGACGCAGTAGGAGAGCCCCTCACTCAAATCATTAATGGTAAACCTAAGGAATTCATAGTAGGTGGTGTTTTTGTTGAGGCACCGCTTAACTCCAGTTTTTACTCCAATGCCTTTACCCTGCTTGATAATTATTGGGAAGCGGAAGCCAGCAACCCCGACATCAAAGAAACAAGTTGGAAGCGATTTAATACGCTTTTCCTTCAAATTAATGACCCCACCAGTATAGCATCGATTACCCAACGCCTTCAGCAATATGTGGAACCTCAAAACAAGGCACGTGAAGATTTTAAGATAAAGGAATACTACCTCGAAAACTTTAAGGGGATGGCCGACCGCAGTCGCGCTAACCCGCGTCTGCAAGGGGAGTGGCTTCGCGGAGGACTGCCGAAGGAAGCGATCACCGTTCCAACGATCATGGCTGTTTTCCTTTTGCTGCTGGCCTGTTTCAATTTTACGAACACCTCCATTGCCGTGTCCAGTCAAAGACTCAAAGAAATAGGGATACGGAAGGTAATGGGGGGTGTTCGCAGTCAGCTGATATTTCAATTCATGGGTGAAAACCTGGTGCTGTGTTTTTTAGGATTACTCGTGGGGCTCATGATGGCAGAATGGTTAGTACCGGCCTATGATACGATGTGGTCCTGGCTGGAATTGGATTTGAGTTATTCGGAGAATGCGGGATTCCTGATCTTTTTGGTAGGGCTGTTGTTCCTCACGGCCATTATTGCAGGTGGTTATCCCGCTTTTTATATCACCTCATTTGAGCCCGTGAATATTTTAAAGGGGAAACAGAAATTTGGCGGAACCAATTGGTTTACCCGTGTTCTGCTTTGTGGTCAATTTATTATTTCCATAGTCGCCATCATTTTTGCTGTCGCATTTACCAGGAATGCAGAATACCAAAGGAATTATGATTTGGGCTTTTCAACCACCGGCGTAATTTCTGCCTGGATCAACAATGAAGGTGAATTTAATACCTATCGCGACGCTTTGTCCTCGAACAGGGATATTAAGATGATTGCCGGAACGAGAAATCACATTGCCAACAGTTATTATAATGATCCGGTAAAATATGAATCCCTGGTGCGCGAGGTGGATATTATGGATATGGGGGAAGGCTACTTTGAAGCAATGGATATGAAACTCCTTGCCGGTCGGACCTTTCTTAAGGACTCTAAAACCGATATGAAAGAATCGATTCTGGTAACGGAAGAGTTTGTACGGGATTTTGGCTGGAAGGACGACCCGATTGGCAAACGTGTGGTATGGATGGATACGATGCAATTTTATGTAGTGGGTGTGGTTAAGGATGTTTATGCCCGTGCACTCTGGGCACCGATCAAGCCATTGATGATCCGGTATATTCCGGCGGAAAAATACGAGCAAATCATTGTGAGCACTTCGCCCGACAAAATGAAAAGTGTAAATGAGTTTATGGAAAAGAAATGGAAAGAGGTTTTTCCTAACGCGGTTTACAATGGTCAGTTCATTGATCAGAAACTGGCAGAGACCAACAACATCAATACCAATGTTGTTAAGATGTTTAGCTTCCTTGGTTTCTTCGCCGTCTTGCTGTCGGCCACGGGGCTGTATACATTGGTGTCACTCAACATCATCAAGAAGATGAAAGAAATTGGGGTACGTAAAGTGTTGGGCGCGTCGTTGGGTAATATCGCCCGTGTTATCAATCTGGAATTTGTCATTATTCTCTCTATCGCGGGTATTATCGGAGGTGTACTGGGTTATTTTGGCACGGCCGCCATCATGGATTCGATATGGAAATACTATAAACTCCTCGATTTTGCTAGTTTTAGTATTTCGCTGGCCATCATGTTTGCCATCGCCGGGTTGGCAGTGAGTTTCAAAACGTTCACCACTGCTTCGATGAACCCAGTAAAGACCCTGAGGGATGAATAAATAAATGTTGATCCCTGTTACGTTTAACTGTTTTCTGTCGTCTTAATACATTAAGAGCATGGTTAACCCGATGGACTTTGCTTTGAGGAATATTGCTTTCAACCCCTGATGTATGTTAAGAAACTATTTCACTATTGCTTTAAGAAACATTCTGAAGCACAAGTTTTTCTCCCTGATCACTATTCTGGGGATGACGGTCGGGGTTACAGCGTGTTTGCTGATCATTCTTTATATCAAGGATGAATTGAGCTACGATCGTTTTCATGATCACGCGAACCGGATTTACCAGGTCGGCCTCCACGGGAAAATCGGTGGCCAGGATATTCGTGTTGCCAATACATGTCCACCGATGGCGCGCACCCTGGTGGAGGAGATTCCTGAAGTCGAAAGCGCGACGCGCCTGGCGCGGTATTTTGGTCAGGCTGTTGTAAAGCTCGATGACAAAGCCTTCATTGAAGAACATGTATTTTTTGCCGATTCCAATTTCTTTAGTTTTTTCAGTTTTGGCCTACTGGAGGGGGATGTGAAGACCGCCTTAACGGAACCCAATTCTATTGTTTTGACGGAAAAAATGGTTAAGAAATATTTCTCATCCGGACATGCTCTGGGTAAGGTGCTTATCATTGGCAATGAGAATAAGTCCTATAAAGTCACCGGTATTACCCCGGATGTTCCACCGAATTCACATGTGTATTTTGATTTTATTATTTCAACCGTTTCCGATGAAGGGCTAAAGAGTAATGAATGGTTGAGCAATTTCCTGTTCACCTATTTTAAGTTAAAAGAAAACACCTCGGTGACCAGTGTTGAATCGAAATTTCCTGGTCTGGTCGTGAAATTCGTGGGGCCGGAAATTGAAAAATTTATGGGGGTAACCATAAAGCAAATGAAAGAGCAAGGAGGAGCTTATGGCTATTACGTAACACCCCTCACCGCCATTCATCTTCACTCCACCTCACAGGGTGATCTCGAGCCGGGTGGGAATATGTTGTACGTGTACAGTTTTGGTATCATCGCTGTGTTTATCATGGTCATCGCCTGCATCAATTTTATGAACATGAGCACAGCACGCTCTGCAGGGAGGGCAAAAGAGGTCGGATTGCGCAAAACGCTGGGCTCGCTAAAAGGCCAGATGATTGCCCAGTTTTTGACAGAATCGATGATTTATAGTTTCCTCGCCGTGCTCCTTTCCATGATAGCAACGTATCTTTTACTTCCATTTTTTAATTTGCTGGCCGGTAAGGAATTGGGTGCGGGTTCATTACTCGATATCCGGCTTCTTTTTGGAGTTGTCGGAATAATGGGTCTTGTGGGTTTGGTTGCTGGAAGTTACCCCGCATTTTACCTTACGTCCTTCAATGTTGTGGAAGTGTTAAAAGGAAAAGTACGTGCCGGCGTGAAGAGCCAGGGCGTACGCAGCGCCCTGGTGGTTTTTCAGTTTGCCATTTCCATTTTTCTCATCATCGCCACAATTGTCGTTTACAATCAATTGGAATATATGCAGCAAAGGGACCTTGGATTTGATAAGCACAATGTTCTCTATCTGCACAATATGGACAGACTCGGAACGAACAAAGAAGCTTTCCGGAATGCGCTTATTTCGAGAAGTGATGTTCAGTCGGCCAGCTTTACAAATAATACGTTTCCGGGTATTAACAACACGACTGTTTTTAAGTCAGCGCGCGCTGAGCAGGATCACATTATGGGATTGTTTTATGCCGATTATGAGCATCAACAGGTGATGAAGTTCAAGATGGTCACCGGACGGTTTTTCTCAAAGGATTTTCCCTCTGATTCGCTGGGCATCATCCTGAATGAAGCTGCTGCGAAGGAATTTGGCTGGACAGATCCCCTCAATGAAGAGATATTGTTTAAGGGTGGGGGCCGGGATCAGATGCGTTTGAAAGTGATCGGCGTATTCAAGGATTTCAATTTTGAATCGTTGAAAGAAAAAGTGAGGCCACTGGCCATGATGCTCAGGAAAACCAACAATACGCTCGCCGTCCGTTATCAGGGCAACCCCAAAGCGGTGTTGTTGGGGATTGAAGCACAATGGAAACAGTTTGCCACAGGCGAGCCCTTCCATTACAAATTTTTGGATGAGAATTATGATGAATTATTCCGGGCTGAGCAGCGCCTCGGTCGGATTTTTACGGCCTTTTCCGGTTTGGCCATCTTCATAGCTTGTCTTGGATTATTTGCCCTGGCAGCATTTACTGCCGAACAGCGAACGAAAGAGATCGGGATAAGGAAAGCCATGGGTGCCACCGTGGGAGGTCTTACCCTCATGATATCCAGGGAGTTCACATGGCTTGTCATGATTGCTTTTGGCGTCGTCGTGGTGCCAACATGGTTCGCTGTGAATTGGTGGTTGGAGAGCTTTGCATATCGCATTGAAGCAAACCCGATGGTATTCCTGTTGGGAGGGGTTGTGGCTGTTGTAGTCGCCTGGCTGACGGTCAGTTACCAGTCTCTAAAAGCCGCTTCTACGAATCCAGTTACCTCATTGCGGTATGAATAGACCTGATATGGGATTTTCTATGGGCCTCGAAAGCTCCTGATGGTCTTCAAGTGTATATTAAGCTTTGTGGGCTATCGTATTGAAAGTCAATGAGTACGAAAATATCAATATTAAGTTTATGTTAACGCATTGGTAATGTTTTGATAACACCCTACTTTGTGTGTTCTAAATTTTGAAACCCATGGAAAAACTAGTCCTCAAAGGCAAGAAAGAAATACGCATGATGCTTTCGGATTCATTGCACGAAACCATTAAGACACTCGG
Source organism: Bacteroidia bacterium (assembly GCA_043785125.1). Lineage (GTDB taxonomy): Bacteria > Bacteroidota > Bacteroidia > Cytophagales > Cyclobacteriaceae > ELB16-189. The sequence goes on along the minus strand of JAYVXP010000129.1, from coordinate 6,934 downwards.
AGTGGCCAATTCACCAAAGAAGGTGGAAAAGGTGCTCGAAAAAACATCCCGCAAACTGGCGTCTAAAGTTGCCAGGCAAATGAAAAAAGACTTGAAGAAGATGCACAAAGCCAATAACAAGGCTAAAAGTAAAAAGAAGAATAACCATCAGGAGCCGGTAGCGGCTTAAGAAAAAGGGCCCTGAATGGGCCTTTTTTTTGCGTGCTTTCTAAAAATTACACACGGCCGGCAGTAGGAATTAATACAGTCCCAAACCAGCCGGATGCTGTTATTTATCGATTTTAATTTCCGATAATTGGCAACCTGAATTTTGGATTAAACTATTCCGACATGAAAAAGATACTACTTATTTTGTTATTTCAGTTCATTGGCGTCATCGCTTTTTCGCAAACCGTTAACACGGATATAGCGCTTATTCCCGAGCCAGTCTCGCTAATAAGAAATACCGGCCTGTTTGTCTTGCCATCGGATATTTTTATTCAAACCAGTGACAACGCGGAAGCAAAAAATATTGGAACGGAGTTAGGGAAGTATCTGACGGTGCCCACTGGATATCATGCAATCATCAATGGCAAGGGGGCGAATAATTCGATACAACTTTTATTAAATTCAACATCCGACACATCCTTGGGCAATGAGGGATATTCATTAATGGTAACGCCATCCTCCATTGCCATAAAGGCCAATCAACCAGCTGGATTATTTTACGGTGTTCAGACCTTGCTTCAATTGTTGCCAAAAGAAATTGAAAGTAAAGTCCTGGTAAAAAATATTTACTGGCAGGCGCCTTGTGTCACCGTCACCGACTATCCCAGGTTTGGCTGGCGCGGATTGATGTTTGACGTATCCCGCCATTTCTTCACCAAGCAAGAGGTAAAGGATTTTATTGATGAGATGGCGAAATTTAAACTGAATCTGCTGCACCTGCATTTAACGGATGACGAAGGCTGGCGTGTTGAAATTAAGAGCCTCCCTAAACTGACCGAAGTAGGCGCATGGAATGTTCATCGTATTGGCACCTTTGGAAATTTTTCAGCCCCCACGCCGGAGGAACCACGGAATTATGGCGGCTTTTATACCCATGAAGACATCCAGGAATTGGTCCGCTACGCAAAGGAAAAATATGTCAATATCATGCCGGAAGTGGATGTTCCGGGTCACAGCCTGGCTGCGGTAGCTTCTTATCCAGATCTCTCCTGTACTCCTGGATCAGAAAGGTACCATGTACGGTCTGGCGAAAGTATTATGGATTGGCATGAAGGGGGATTTACCGCATTGGTTGATAATACCCTTTGTCCTGCAAATGAAAAAGTCTATGTTTTTTTGGACAAGGTGTTTACTGAGCTGGCTCAACTTTTCCCATTTGAATACATTCACGTGGGTGGCGATGAATGCGCCAAGAATTTTTGGGAAAAAAGTCCCGCTGTCAGAGAACTGATGAAGAAGCAAGGTTTGAAAAGCATGGAAGAGGTGCAGAGCTACTTTGAAAAACGCGTTGAGAAAATTGTGGAGTCTAAGGGCAAGAAACTCATTGGATGGGATGAGATTCTTGAAGGCGGACTTACCCCCAATGCTGCAGTGATGAGTTGGAGGGGTGTGAAAGGCGGGATCGAGGCAGCAAAGTTGGGGCATCAAGTGGTTATGAGTCCTTATGCTTTCCTTTATCTCGATTACATGCAGAGTGATGCCATCATTGAACCCCCGGTGTACGCCACATTGCGTTTGAAGACAGTATATTCTTATGAGCCGGTGCCGGATGGAGTTAATGCCAAATTGATCAAGGGAGCTCAGGCCAATTTGTGGACTGAGCAGGTTTACAATGCAAGACACATGCAATATATGGTGTGGCCACGAAGTCTCGCGGTCGCCGAATTTGTTTGGTCGCCAAAGGAAAAGAGGAACTGGAATGATTTTGCGAAAAGGGTGGAGGCTACATTTGAACGAATGGATATTGAGCAGGTCAAATATGCACGCGCGATGTTTGACCCTATTTTCAATGTTGGCAAAGACGGCAAGGATTCGTTGCAAGTAGAACTTTCTACCGAAGTCGAGGGGCTGGATATCCATTACAGTTTTGATAATTCACATCCCGACAATTTTTATCCCAAATATGCTACTCCATTATCCATTCCTAAAGACGCATCCATGCTGAAGGTCGTAACATATCGGAATGGTAAAGCGATGGGAAGGCAAATTGATATGCCCGTTAAGGAATTGAGGACCAGGGTAAAAGCGAAACGTTGACGTTTATTTTTTAAAATAGTTGTCCAGAACTTGTCGACGATAGGCGAAAGTTTCTTTCACTTTTTTACTTACAAAGAACCAATGCGCAAGCCTGCCAAGAAATCCTAAGGGAATGGCATAGGTGACCTCATCCGTCATTTCTACCCCCAGGGGCACCTCCTTAAAGTGATGCTGATGGTGCCATAAGGTATAAGGCCCAAACCGTTGCTCGTCAACAAAATAGTGGGGTTCCTTTACATGGGTGATCTCGGTGACCCATTGGACTGAAATCCAGGGAAGGATGCGGATTTTATAGCGGATAATCAGGCCCGCGTAAGCTTTTTCGCCTCCCGAGATATACAGAATTTTGAAGCCCATTTGCGCTGGAGTGATTTTGGATAGGTTTTGTGGCGAAGAGAAAAAGCCCCAGGCTTCTTGCAAAGGAACCGGTAAAAATTGAGTATGGTGCAGGTGGTATATTTTCATGCGGTTAATTCAGGATTTGAGATTCAAATTCTTTTCAGTTTTCAAGGGCTTTTTTATAGACTTTAAGGACACGTTCTCTTGCAAACGCGTGATCGACAACGGGTCGCGGATAATTTTCAGTCTCCCATTCCGGCACCCACAATTTGATGTATTTCTTCTGGGGATCAAATTTCTCTGTCTGCCGCGCCGGACTAAAAACCCTGAAGTAAGGCGCCGCATCACATCCTGATCCGGAGGCCCATTGCCAGCCTCCATTGTTGGCAGCGAGATCGAAGTCAAGGAGTTTGCGCTCAAAATAGGCTTCGCCCCAGCGCCAGTCAATAAGTAAGTGCTTGGTCAGAAAACTGGCAACAATCATCCTCACCCGGTTATGCATAAAACCGGTTGTATTTAATTCACGCATTCCCGCATCAACAATCGGGTAGCCGGTTTGGCCCACACACCAGGTTTGAAACTCTTCCGGGTTGTTTCTCCACTCAATCCGGTCATAGGCCGGCTTGAACGGTTCACGCACTACGTGCGGAAAATGCCACAAGATCATGTGGTAGAAGTCGCGCCAGATCAGCTCATTCAGCCAGGTTTCATTTTTCCGCACCGCCAATTGCACGAGCTGGCGAATACTGACCGTTCCGAAACGCAAGTGCAAACTCAGTCTGGAGGTGCCGGCTACGGCTGGAAAATTTCTTTGTTCTGCGTATTGCTCTATCACGGATTGCCGGATGCTCCGTTTAGGAAAAACAAATCCGGTTTCGGTAAATCCAATTTTCTGGAGCGATGGAAAGAGGGTTGGCCCGGTGGTTTTGAAATTGTTCTTATATTTTTTGACGGGATAGCTTTGATAATAAAATGGTTTTAGCGTTGATTTCCATTTGCGACTGTAAGGGGTGAATACGGTGTAGGGTTTACCATCGTCCTTGGTCACTTCGTCCTGTTCAAAAAGCACCTGGTCTTTAAAGCTTTTGAAAATAATTCCCCTCTCAGCCAGTGTTTTTTTTATTGCTTCATCTCGTTTTCTGGCGTAGGGTTCATAGTCGTGATTGGTGTAAACCGCTTTGGGATTTAGTTTTTTGTAAAGTTCAATTGGATTACCGTGAAGAACCAATAGTGAAGAACCCATTTCTTCAAGCTGATTCCTGATCTGTAGGAGGGTTTTATGGATAAACTCAACCCGGCGATCCGCTTTGTCTTCCAAATGATTGAGAATTTCCGTATCAAAAATAAACACAGGCAAGACGTTGTTGTTTTCTTTTAATGCATGGTAAAGACCCGCATTGTCCTCCAGTCTGAGGTCTCGCCGGAACCAGAAAAGCGTTGTCGTGTTGTTGATCCACTGGTCAGTGTCTACGGGTGAGAATAATGGTTGTGGTTGAATCAATTTGGACTTGAATATAGAAGAATATATACGTTGAAAGAACGTGCATGGATCTTGGGAATGAAAATTCCCTTCATCGTTTTTTACATTGGGCAAAGTTCACTGCAGCGCAACGGTCAATTGAGTCATGGAGGGACGAATTTCTGATTGAAATGGGAAGGCAGTATCAAATATCTTTTGTCCGCAATCTCAGACTATTCACAATGACCGATACTGAACTTAAGCTCATGGCGAGGGCCGCCAGCATCGGACTTAGCAGCAAACCGAAAAAGGGATATAACACGCCAGCAGCGATGGGTATGCCAATTATATTATAGAAAAAAGCAAAAAATAAATTCTGCCTTATGTTTTGCATAACCGCTTTGCTTAGGTTTCTGGCCCTGATAATTCCCTGCAGATCACCTTTCACCAAGGTGATGCCTGCGCTTTGAATCGCAGCATCGGTGCCTGTGCCCATGGCAATACCCACATTGGCTTGTGCCAGCGCCGGCGCATCATTGATGCCATCTCCCGCCATGGCGACAATGTGATTATCTTCTTGAAGCTCTTTTACTTTGTTGAGTTTATCGGCAGGCAAGTACTCGGCCTCAAACCCATCAAGGCCCAGTTCTTCAGCGACCTCTTTCGCGGTGTTTTTATTATCACCGGTCAGCATTATGACACGAATACCTTGCTGCTGCAATACCTGAATGGCACTTTTCGAGTTTTTCTTAATCGGGTCGGCAACACTGATATAACCCGCAAGCTGGCTGTCGATGACTACATACATAACCGTCTCGCCCTTAGATTGCAGATCTTTGATCTCCTTTGCGTTTGCCTCCGCCAACATCAAACCCTGGGCCTGGATCAGTTTTGCATTGCCGACTGAAACGTTTTTATTATTGATATTTCCCACAATACCCTGGCCGGTTATGGATTGGAAATTTTCTACCGGACTCAGCGTGAGATTTTTATCCTTTGCTTCCCTCAGGATGGCTTCTGCCAAAGGGTGTTCGCTGCTCGCCTCCAGTGATGCGGCTTGCTGAAGTAAATTGTCCTCACTGAGTGACTTACTGAATGTTTTTACTGCTTTAAGTGAAGGCCTCCCTTCGGTCAGGGTGCCTGTTTTATCAATCAGCAGAACATTTACTTTTTCCATTTCTTCAATCACCCTGGCTTCCTTGATCAGGACACCCGCTGAAGCACCCTTGCCTGTTCCCACCATGATAGACATGGGCGTCGCCAGGCCCAGCGCGCAGGGGCAGGCGATGATGAGAACGGTCACTGCATTAGCAAAGGCAAATACCAAAGCGTATTCAGGCCCCCAAATGGCCCAAGTCACAAATGATAAAATTGAAATGGCGACAACCACCGGCACGAAAAATCGAGAGATTTTATCTGCGAAATTTTGTATGGGTGCTTTTGAACGGCTTGCCGTATTAACCATTTCAACGATCTGTGCAAGTAACGTATCCTCGCCGATCTTTAATGCTTTCATTTCAAAACTACCTGTTCCATTCACCGTGCCACCCACGACTGCATCACCTTTATTCTTTTCTAATGGTATGGGTTCGCCGGTAATCATGGATTCATCCACGGCACTGTGACCACTCAATACTTCACCGTCTACCGGAATTTTTTCCCCTGGTTTGACTTTTAACGTATCATTCAATTTCACCAGCTCCAATGGAATGGTTTGTTCGCGACCATCTTTAATTACCGTGGCCTCCGGCGGAACCAAATTCAACAAAGCCCGAATGGCGCTGTTTGTTTGACCGCGGGCTTTGAGTTCCAACACTTGCCCCAGGAGGATAAGGGTTAAGATTACCGCAGCTGCTTCAAAGTATAAATGCACAGCCCCATCCATTTTAAATTGATCCGGAAATACCCCCGGAAACAATAAGGCGACAATGCTGAATAGATAGGCCGAGCCAGCTCCCAATGAAATTAGCGTCCACATATTAGGAGACCAACGAATTACAGAGAGATAGCCTCGCTTAAAAAAATCACCACTACAATAAAACAACACAGGCGTTGACAAAATAAATTGGATCCAGCCCCAGGTGGTTTTAGATACGATTTGCGAAAGTGGTAATCCCAGCATTTCACTCATGGCTATAAGAAACACAGGAAGGGTAAAAGCGGTAGCGATCCAAAATCTTTTTAACATGCCCCTGTAAGCAATTCCTTCTTCTTCATTGTCCTTTTGAACGACTTTGGGGACTAATTCCATGCCGCATATCGGACAGCTCCCTGGCGCATTGCGGATTATTTCCGGATGCATCGGACAAGTGTATTCAATGCCGCTTGGTTTTAGTTTCTGTTCCTTCACCAAATGCATTCCGCAAATCGGACAATTCCCTGGTTTTGCATACTTCTTGTCACCCTCGCATAGCATCGGGCAATAGTATTGATGTAGTTCACCTGAAGTGGGAGAAGGAGCGTGGTCATGCTGGTGAGTTGGTGTGTGCACGTTACGCTCTGGAGTGTGGGTGAGGTCTGGTTTCTTAAGCGGTACCAGATTCATTCCACAAAGAGGGCATTTGCCCGGCCCTTCTTGGACAACCTGTGAGTGCATGGGGCATGTATATTGATTGGATTGATCCGCGAAATGATTCATATTAAAAAGTTTATACAGTTTCTGCGCATCCCGCGCAGAGTGGAATTTTAGCGAGAGCCAAGATGTGTCTCCAAATAGCCCCCAGTAATGCTAGTCAGCACTTAAATTAACGGAGAAAGGAAGGAAACGAAGTTACATAATTCTGGGAAAGAGTTATACTTTGTCGATCGACAATCGCTTTTCGGCACCCACTTTTTTGAAATGACTGGGTGTGAGTCCTGTAGTTTTCTTGAATTGATTGGACAGATGTTGTA
>JAYVXP010000128.1:0-16588 GCA_043785125.1 Bacteroidia bacterium | reverse complement strand
ACTGGGGCCACGCCAAAGATTACGTGGAAGCCATGTGGAGAATGGTGCAGCAAACAGTGCCGGAAGATTTTGTAATCGCAACAGGTAAGACGACTTCGGTCCGCGATTTCTGCACCATGGCGTTTGAGGCCGCCGGTATCAGTATTTCATTTAATGGGACGGACCAAAAGGAAGTGGGGATCGTAGAACGGGTAAATAATAAGGATTGCAAAATTAAGCCAGGCCAGACCGTGGTTGCAGTAGATGCCAGGTATTACCGTCCTACGGAGGTGGACCTCCTGATTGGTGACGCCACCAAAGCGAAGGAAAAGCTTGGCTGGGAGCCGAGTTATACCTTGGCGGCGTTGGTAAACGAGATGGTGTCTACGGATATTGAAGTATTCCGCAGGGACATTTTGTTGAAGGAAGGTGGCTTTACTGTCATTCGGGGAACCGAGTCATGAACAATCAATCTAAGATTTTCATTGCAGGACATCGGGGCATGGTAGGCTCTGCCATTGTCCGGAAATTGGAACAAAAGGGTTATAAAAATCTTGTCGTGCGTACATCCAAAGAGCTCGATCTTCGCGATCAGCAGAAGGTTGAGGAATTTTTCCAACAGGAGAAACCCGAGTACGTTTTTCTGGCGGCGGCCAGGGTGGGTGGAATTGTTGCTAACAATACATTCCGGGCTGAGTTCCTGTACGACAACCTGACGATCCAGGGCAATGTCATACATCAATCTTATAAAACCGATGTCAAGAAACTACTTTTCCTTGGAAGTTCGTGTATTTATCCAAAGATGGCACCTCAGCCATTGAAAGAAGAATTTCTGCTATCTGGATTATTGGAACCTACCAACGAGCCGTATGCCATTGCAAAAATTGCAGGCATCAAAATGTGTGATGCCTACCGGAACCAGTATGGCTGCAATTTTATTTCTGCCATGCCCACCAATTTATATGGACCAAACGATAATTATGATTTACAGACCTCGCATGTGATTCCCGCATTACTCCGCAAATTCCATGAGGCTAAATTTAAACATGAACATGCAGTGAGCGTTTGGGGTACCGGCAAGCCTTTGAGAGAATTTATGCATGTGGATGATTTGGCGGAAGCGTGTCTTTTCCTCATGGAAAAGTTTAATGAACCGGGATTCATTAACGTTGGTACGGGCACGGACCAGACGATTAAAGCATTGGCCGAATTGATTTCGAAGGTAGTTGACTATACCGGCCGGATAGATTTTGACACGTCAAAGCCGGATGGTACACCCCGAAAATTGATGGATGTATCCAAGATCCGGGCAATGGGATGGATTTATTCGATTGGACTCGAAGAAGGATTGCGGAACTTATATTCACATGTGAAACAGGATGGACTGTTCGCACACCAGAAGTAAAATGAAGTTGACAACATTGTCATTGCATGAATTTGAAAAACGGGATTTTCAAAAGGCTGGTAAAATTCATGCAACCGGCAGCAGCAATCGTCGATTTTTTATTGGCTCCCTTCACCTTGCTGTCCATTGTGTGGTTTCGGATAATTCGATATTGGGGTATTAAAAATCTTAAAATTGCCCAGCATCTTTTTCTCCGATTGGGAATGCTTCCTGTTGTAGACCATTATTATGAGCCGCTGATTGATCACAGGAAGTTGCCTACCTCCCTTCCTAAAAATCATCTTAGCTTGGATGGCGAAAAGCAACTTAAATTCATTGAGGGTTTTGATTATCAGGAGGAGCTGAGGTCGATTCCGATGGAGCCCACAGGAATAAACAGATATTACTACCATAATGGATCATTTGGTTCTGGTGACGCCGAACTTTATTATTCGATTGTCCGGCATTACAAGCCCACCAAGATACTGGAAGTGGGAAGCGGTTTTTCTACCCTCATTGCGTTAGAGGCGGTTAAAAAAACCAAAGAAAGCGACCCACTGTACGTTTGTGAAATTACGTGTATTGAACCTTTTGAAATGCCCTTTTTGGAATCACTTAACATCAAACTAATAAGGCGACCCGTTGAACTTGTTGACAAGAAATGGTTCTCAGCACTCCAAAGCGGCGATATCCTATTCATCGATTCTTCACATATGATTCGACCTGGCGGAGACGTTAATTTTTTGATACTTGAAACCCTTTCAGAACTAAATCAAGGTGTTATGATTCATTTTCATGATATTTTCATCCCACAGCATTACCCCAGGGAATGGTTAAAGGACGAATACAGGTTATGGAATGAGCAGTATTTGTTGGAAGCGTTTTTATTGCATAATGATGCTTTTGAAATTGCATTTGGACTAAGTTATATGAAACAGAATTACCCATCAGCGATAGAAGAGAAGTTTCCTGTATTGAAAATGGAACCCGATAGATCACCAGGGTCAATTTGGTTACGAAAAATTCGTTAAAACGCGTGGCGTGGAGTTAAGAGACTTAATTATTACTCCTTTTATTATTCTCCTTGTTTATTCCGGGGCCTATTTTGTGCGTCCGCATGTGACGGATTCCGTCAACCGACGGTATTTTATTCCTGCGCTTTCGGTGAGAATCCTGGGTGCACTGGCCATGGGATTCATTTATCAATTCTACTACCATGGCGGAGACACTTTTAATTATCATACACTGGGAAGTCGCATCGTATGGGAGTCTTTTATTGAAAATCCTGCCAATGGCTTGCGACTAATTTTTGGATCCACAGCTGATGAGCTGGGGATTTATCAATATTCCTCCAGGATTCCCTTCTTTCATGATGTCAATTCCTATTTTGTTATCAGGATAGCGGCCTTTTTTGATTTGTTAACATTTTCCTCTTATTCCGCAACAGCGGTTTTGTTTTCTGTTATCAGTTTCGTGGGCATGTGGATGTTATTTCTAACGTTTTACAAAAAGTACCCGCATCTCCACCTTGGAATTGCCATGGCAACTTTTTTCATTCCTTCCGTTTTTTTCTGGGGCAGTGGTCTATTAAAGGATACGTTGATCATCGGCTGTCTGGGTATCGCGACCTATCACATTTCAATTTTATTTCTTGATCGTCTCATTACATTACGTTCTATGTTGGTTTTGGTTGGAGTTCTTTACGTGATTTTCAAGGTTCGCGTGTTTGTTTTGCAAGCTTATCTGCCAGCGGTGATCCTTTGGATCATGGCCTTCAATTTTAGTTCCATCCGGTCCGTTTTGGTAAAATTTATGGCCGTGCCTTTTGCGGCCGCGGTCCTATTGTTTTCAGTTTACTATGCTGTAGTTAAGATTGGCGAAAATGACGCGAAGTACTCCGTGGCGAATTTGGCGAAGACTTCGAAAATAACTGCTTACGATATTGGATTCTTTACAGGCCGTGATGCGGGATCTCGTTATTCGTTGGATATTTCTGACTGGACCCCGGTAGGGATGCTGCAGGTGTCGCCCGCTGCTATTAATGTTTCACTTTTTCGGCCGTATTTATGGGAGGCGCGAAATCCACTGATGTTTGTATCGTCTTTAGAAAGTGCTTTTCTTCTTTTATTTTCCTTGTATGTTCTTTTTAAAAACTTCCGTCATTTGTTTTCAGCACTGGGTAATTACAATGTGTTGTTCTGCCTGGTATTTTCGATAACCTTTGCCTTTGCCATCGGTATCTCTACGTTTAATTTCGGAACACTTACTCGCTATAGAATCCCGTTATTGCCGTTTTATCTGCTGGCATTGCTTATCCTGAATGATTATTCAAATAGTGACAAAAAATTTGGGGTGTTGGAAACGACTGAATAATGGTTGATTACTTTTTCCCTTCCCTTTCTTCCCATATCATCGCAAACATCTCTTCGCTTCAACAAATATTCGATTCTGTTTAACCAGTCATCAGCCGTTGAACAATGATAGCCAGTGATCCCGTGGTCCACAATTTTTGTGTTAACACCGACCGGTGAGACCAGCGCCGGCTTTCCCAAACTCATATATTGAAGCGCCTTGAATCCGCATTTTCCCTTTGACCATTCATCATCCGGAAGAGGCATAATACCAATATCCATTTTAGCCAAATCTTCTATTTCAGTTTCTGGCGACCATCGGAGATAGCTTAATGATGCAAGGGAGAGCCGGGGCAACTGATCAGCAATAACCAGAATTTTGATTTGCGGGCATCGCTCCTCCAATTGTTTTAGTATGGGCTCTAATTCATATAAATACTTCAGAGTTGAATGTGACCCCGTCCAACCCACCACCATTTCTTGCGACTTTTTTCTAAATGCATCCTGGTTGTGAAGACCGCTGGTATCTATTGTAGAAGGATTGCTGATCACATGTTGATTGAATTGTCTTGCATACCCACACAGGTATTCATTGCCGCAGCTGACCTTGTAACTCCACTTACAAATATATTTCACCTTAGTTCTCCATTTAATTGCGGTCAACCAAGCCGGTTCACTGGCCCTGTCGCTAAGCCAAATGGCGTCATCGAAATCAAACACTATTTTCTTTCTCAGAATTTTGGCGATCACCCATTCGATAATGGGAGGGCCAATCGGCGTCGCCTCCCGGTGAATAAAGACTATGTCGAAGTCGGGTACGCGAAACAGGAGGAAGAACCTGCGCACGAAGCCAAGAAGGATGGTAAACACTTTTTGAACCGTTTTTCCTTTTTCAAAAAGCACTTTCCCGGTGCCGGTACCCAAGAAGGTTTGAACTTCATAAGAATGTCCCGCCGACAATAATATTCCAAAATATTGTTCAAAGCGGAACCGCTGGGAGGGTGATTCTTTAAGGGGGTAAGGTACTAAAAAGAGGATTTTCATGGTAACTTGGCGCAAAACTGGGGAATAGTTCTTATAAATCCTTCCCGAAATATGAGCTTGTAACCATGCACACGTCGGATGCTTCTGAACATATCATCGACTCTAACCATCAGGGGTTGTTTAATTGGAAAGAATTATGGCGTTACCGGGAGTTGTTCTATTTTTTCACCTGGCGGGACATCAAGATCAAATATAAACAGACAGTTCTGGGATTTTTATGGGCCATTCTTCAGCCACTGGTGATGATGGTAATCTTTACTTTCTTTTTTGGGAATGCTCTCCACGTACCTTCGCAAAATTTGCCCTATCCGGTTTTCGTATTTTCAGGGCTTTTGCTATGGAATACATTTTCTACGGGTCTTACGAATTCGGCCAACAGCATGGTAAGCAATTCCCAGATCATAAAAAAAATCTATTTCCCCCGATTAATCATTCCGGTATCTTCAATATTGGTTGCCCTATTTGACTTTCTGATGGCTTTTGTTCTCTTCGTGCCAGTATTACTTTATTTTCAACAACCGGTATCCTGGGAGGCGTGCTGGATATGGCCATTGGCGTTAGGGGTATGTCTGGTGGCCACGCTTGGACCCGGTACCTTGCTCGCTGCGCTGAATGTTAAGTACCGGGATTTTCGTTATATAATTCCTTTCGTAATTCAAGTGTTATTTTTTTTAACGCCTGTCATTTATCCAGCTTCTATGTTAACGTATCCTTTTCTTCAATATATGATGGCCATGTCACCCATGTATGCGGCCGTGGAACTGTTCCGGTATCCATTATCCGGTGAAGAAGTAAACGTAACGTTAATGCTGATCAGTTTGGGTTCGGGAATGGTGCTGTTGTTCACGGGTATTGTTTATTTTAAAAGAACAGAAGATTTTTTTGCTGACTTCGCCTGAAAACGAGATGAAACCCATATTGGAAGTACATAATCTGTCAAAAAAATACAGAATCAAACATAGGCCGGAAGGATATTTAAGTTTGCGCGAGCGATTGCTCAGTGCGATTCGATTTGACAAAAACGAGGAAGATTTTTGGGCACTGAGTGAAGTTTCATTTGACGTTCGAGATGGCGAATCAATCGGTATTATCGGTAGAAATGGTGCGGGAAAGTCCACCTTGCTGAAAATACTTTCGAAGATTACACCGCCTACAGCCGGTAAAATAATTACCCGTGGCCGCATCGCTAGCTTGCTCGAGGTAGGTACAGGCTTTCACCCTGAGCTTACCGGCCGGGAGAACGTTTTTCTCAATGGCTCTCTCTTAGGAATGAAACGGCGCGAGATCCTGGAGAAGTTTGATGAAATCATAGAGTTTAGTGGAACAGACAGGTTCTTGGATACCCCATTGAAGCATTACTCCAGCGGAATGCAATTGCGCCTGGCTTTTTCGGTAGCGGCATTTTTGGAGCCCGAAATTCTAATTATCGATGAGGTGTTGGCGGTAGGAGATGTTGAGTTTCAAAAAAAGTGCCTGGGTAAGATGGAAGATGTGAGTAATAGTGGAAAAACGATTTTATTTGTAAGCCATGATCTGGACTCGGTCGAAAAACTCTGCAAGCATTCATTACTATTGTCGCACGGTAAGCTGATTGGCAAAGGACCATCCAGTGAGGTGATTCGCGACTATTTATCTGACGTGACTGATAAAACATTTCAAAAAATAAATCTCACACCCGATATTTCACTTGAAGAATTTTCGTTCTCGGATTATATTATTTATTCAAACGATAGCCTGACATTCACTATTAAAATAAAGAAAACAAGCAGTCATGATTTTTTAATGACGGATCTTTGTTTACTTTTTTACAACTATAAAAAACAACGAGTCGCAATTTTCGATCTGAGAAGTTTTTTCAAATCATTCCTCAAAGAAGAAAATTTTTTAGAATACCGTGGAACGATCAGGAAATTTAATTTGATTGAAGGAGCCTATTATGTAGGGCTTTTTTACGGATTCAATTCAATTCATGGCGATGTCTATGATCTTGGTAAAATACAGGTAAAACGTGAAGTGGATAAATACGAGGTAGTTCCTTATGACATGCAGTACCGGGGCTATGTAGAACTCAGTTAACATGAAAGCGATTTTAAAAAAAGCATTCCTGGCGGCATACGAAGAAATAATACACTTTAACAATCCGTTCTACTACTATGGAATTCCAAAAGCTGATTATTCAATCAGTCACGGTAGGATAAAATTAAAAAGATTGAATTTGGAATGCGAGCGGATTGAAGGGGAGAACTTGATCCGAGGTTATCCCTTTGCATTAAAAATACAGGAGTCGCTGGGCGGAGAATTTAAGTTGGTAAATGGGAACGTTTTTTTGCAGCTCGATGATTTAATTGTTCGAATAAATTCTTCTGAAGAACTTTTTATCCTGTATGAAGTTTTCGTTGCGGGGGTCTATAGATACTGCTGCATCAGGGAGACAGTATTCGTGGATATCGGCATGAATTCAGGAATTGCAACTTTGTTTTACGCGCAGAACCCACTGGTAAAAAAAATTTACGCGTTTGAGTTGTTTAAGCCGACGTTTTTGTTGGGAATGCAAAATTTGGAACTCAATAAAAAGTTCGGCAATAAGGTCGAAGCCCGCAACTATGGGTTGTCGAATAAGTCATTTGAGGCAATCGTCGATTATTCGCTAGCCCGAAAAGGAAGAATGGGTTTGAAGGGGCTTCCAATGGATGAACACTTTCCGGATGCGGTTAAGGAACACGTCCTTGTCAAGGATATTGATAAAGTTTTTGAAGAAATAATTTCAGCATCTGTCGAGCAAGACATTGTGGTAAAAATCGATTGCGAAGGGGAGGAGTTCAATTTGGTTGAGCGATTATCAAAATCCGGACTATTGGGGAAGCTAACTGTTCTTATGATTGAGTGGCACTATGTCCGCCCAACCGACATTGAAAATCATTTAAAGTCATTTGATTTTCATGTCTTCTCCCAGATACTACCCAGCTTGGATTCGGGGATGATCTACGCCGCCAAAAAACATGTGCCATCGTAGCAGGAGTCCTTATTTATGAGAGAAGCATTGCGAAATAAATATGAGGGTTTAAGATCAGGACTGAGGGTTTGTAAATTCATTTACGCACGGATGCTGAATATGGCGTACAAGCTAAAATTTCTTTCCGTATACGAAATACCCATCGTCATCAATAATTTTAACAGACTAAAATTCCCTCTTGAGTTAATCGGGTTTCTCGAAAATTGCGGTTTCACCAATATTATCATTCTTGACAATAATTCTTCTTATCCACCATTATTGAAATTTTATGAGACTTGTAAATACAAGGTAATAAGGCAGAAGCAAAACCTTGGGCACCTGGCATTTTGGAAATCCGGTCTTTATGATCAGTATAAATGGAACTATTTTGTGTATACGGATTCAGATGTGGTGCCAGTGCCGGAATGTCCAAAAGGGTTTATCGAATATTTCAAATTCATATTGAGCAGTAATTACCGGTTGGATAAAATTGGTTTTGGAATAAAAATTGATGACTTGCCCGATTCATTTTCCTTAAAGAATAAAATAATTGAATATGAAAAACACTACTGGGAAAGGGCGGTAATGCCAAATCTCTATGAGGCGCCAATCGACACAACGTTTGCACTTTATAAACCTTTGTCAAAATTGGAACGCGGTGAAAGTTATACCCTCGCTGCGTGGCGGACAGGATCACCCTATCTGATCCGGCATTTACCCTGGTATCTAGATTCCGGAGATTTATCAGATGAGGAGAAATACTATATACAAACTTGTAATAATTCTTCAAGCATGGGGCAGCAGATGATGGGCCACAGAACGGTGTATTAGAATGGTAAGTTGGAGTAAAATTGATTTGCGGTATATTTGAAAGTATGTTGAATACAGGCATTATTGTAAAAGCAAAGGAAGTCCTTGATGCGATCAGATATCACGAGATCAATTATGTGCCGCAAAAAATAGTCGTGCCAGAAAGACTGGTTCACCCGCGTTCACAAGCATGGGTGGGGTTAGAGAGAATCATTTTCGATATAATTGACTTCTCAAAAATAGATAGAAATGCCGCGTTAGAATTTGGGGTTGAGTTTGGATATTCAACAGCCGTGTTGGCTAATTATTTCAAGAAAGTCATAGGTATTGATATTTTCACAGGAGATGAGCATGCGGGTCATTACGGCGATATTTATGATGAAACAAGAAATAACTTGCGTGACTTTGGAAATATTGAATTGATCCGATCGAATTATAAAGACTTCATTTTATCAACAGATCAATTCTTCGACATGATACACGTTGATATTATTCACACTTATGAGGACACGTATCAATGTGGTTTGTGGAGCGTTGAACATTCATCGTGTACCATTTTTCATGATACTCAAAGTTTCCCAGCCGTTAAAAAGGCCGTATCAGACGTTGCCATGAAAACCAAAAAGAAATTCTACAATTATAGAAAGTACAATGGCTTGGGGATAGTAATTTAAGGTAGCTTATGGGGGGACCAAAAGTTTCGGTCATTATTCCGAATTATAATCATGGCAGATACCTGCGTCAGCGAATTGATAGTGTCCTCCACCAGACCTACAAGAATTTTGAAATAATAATCCTCGATGATTGTTCTTCAGATAGCAGCCGGGAGGTGATCAATCAGTATGCCGGTAACCCATTGGTCAGGAAAATTGTTTTTAATGATATAAATTCGGGCACACCTTTTAAGCAATGGCAACGGGGTATTGAACTAGCTCAGGGAGAATGGCTTTGGTTCGCCGAAAGTGATGATTATGCCGATGCACGGTTTTTGGAAGTATTAATCAATGCGCTCCACGACCAGAGTAATGTTGGTTTATTGTACTGCGATTCTAAAATTGTCAGTGACAATGTTGTGTCGCACGAAACGTTCGCCACCATTAAGAACAAGAAATTCAATACTAACCGGTGGAGTGAGAATTATGTCAATAACGGATTGAACGAAATTGAGAACTATCTTTTACCGGAGGGCACTATCAACAACTCAAGTGCGGTGCTGTTCAACAAGAAGATACTGATGGACGTGGATCCCTTTGACATCCCCATGAAATATATTGGCGACAAATACACCTTTGTAAAGGTATTGGCCCATACTGACGTAGTGTATGTGAAGGAAAGCCTGAATTATTTTCGTGACCCGTTCAATGTCAAACATATCGATAAACTTGTGTATTATTTCTATGAACAATTTTTGGTGTTTGACTGGGCGTATAGAAATCTCCAAATAACTGATAGAAAGAAATTTTATGACGGATTTTATTCAAATACCCGTAGCTCATTGTTTAGGAACTGGAACAAATCGAAGTTGATTCTATACAGAAAATTGTTCCGTTTGAATTATCAGCTTTTTCTGAAAAACATATACTACAATTTCTTGCAATCTCTCAGAAATGTCATTTTTCATAGCAGATGATATGCCCTCATGAAACGATCCACTAAACCTGTATTGTGACTAATCAGATACTCAATTATTTTCATCGAAGAGGATTTAGAAAATTGCTCGCTTTCGTGAGCCGAGGAGCCTATTGGTTGAAGGGATTTGGCAATGTAAAAGCAACCTATCACCCTGCTTTCCGGGCATATGAGTTCAAGGTAAAACAGATCGCTTATATGTCTTTGGGGCCAGGTTGGGCCAATAGCTTTGAGTACCTGAATAATGCACTGAAGGCCACCTACAATTATTATTATTTGCCCAAGGAGGGCGATTGTGTGATTGACATTGGTGCTGGCCTTGGAGAAGAAACCGTAATCTATGCTTTACTTGTAGGTGAGAGGGGATCTGTTCACGCTCTTGAAGCCAATCCCTCAACATATGCTGGTTTGAAATATATGTGCGAGCAGAACCAGTTTGCATGGGTCGTACCGTACCACCTCGCAATCTTTAATAAGGATGGAACCGTAACCATTGAAGACGATGAAGAAAACTACCTCATCAACACCATTCATTCTAAACCCCCAAAAAAAGAAGACGTGCGGGTAGAGGCGAAAACATTGGACACCCTGGTGAAGGAGTGTAATATTGCCCGAATTGACTTTCTCAAATCAAATATCGAGGGCGCAGAGCGGTACCTGATTGAAGGTATGAATGATTCTATCAAGATCATCAGGAATCTTTGCATTTCATGCCATGATTTCAGGCACAATTATAATCATCATGGTGAATTCTATGTGACAAAGCAATTGGTTGAATCGTTCCTGGAGAAACACAATTTTGAAATCCAGACCCGGAAGACCGGAAACCGTGTTGTTGATGACTACATTTACGCCCGAAATCTCAAATTAAAATGACCCAGGATGTCATCCATTCTCTTTTATGCTCCATTTAACCAGCATTCACGCGATACAGAGTCGCTGATGATTGCTTTCCGTACACAGGGGCATCATGTTATTTTCTTGAGCCAACAAGAAGGCCATGAGATCAATGAATTTCTTCTGGAAAATGGAGTGTCGGCCTATACCCACGTTTTGCCAGGAAAACGAAGCGGATGGTGGTATTACGTTCGTCATCTTTTTTTTTTCATCCGCTTTTGCTGGAAGCACAGGATCGAAATTGTTTATAGCCATCTGGAGCCAGCTAATTTTGTAGCATCCATTGGCCAATATCTAATCCGTGGTAAGACCTACTTGTGTCGTCACCATATCAATGAAGGTCA
Source organism: Bacteroidia bacterium (assembly GCA_043785125.1). Lineage (GTDB taxonomy): Bacteria > Bacteroidota > Bacteroidia > Cytophagales > Cyclobacteriaceae > ELB16-189. Next base: position 5,158 of record JAYVXP010000128.1, on the reverse strand, counting down.
ATTATACCGGTTTGATAAGAAGTTGTACTATCGTATTACATACCGGCTTGCCAGAATGATTATTGTGGTTTCCAATCATGCTCGGAACTATATGATTGAAAAGGAACACATTCCAGACAGGAAGATCATTCACATTAACCTTGCATATAACTTTGATCTGTACGACAAGCCGGATGAACAAAAGGTACGAGAAATTAAAAATGAGTATAAAGCAGATATCCTACTACTAGCTGCATGTCGTTTAACTGTGCACAAGCGCCCGGAAGCGACCATTGAACTGGTTCAAAAGTTGACGAATCATGGTCTGAACGTTAAATTGATCCTGCTCGGCAAAGGTGAGTTGTTTGATAAACTTCAAACACTCATCCTTGCTGCGGGTTTGCAACAAAAAGTATTTATGCCTGGCTATGTCGACAACGTATTGGAATTTATGTCGGCCGCGGATTTCTTTGTTCATCCATCATTGCTGGATTCAAGCTGTGTCGCGATTAAAGAAGCAGGACTGGTGAGGTTGCCTGTGATCGCCTGCCAGGGTATAGGCGATTTTAATGATTATATTGTACATGGAAGAAACGGTTTCCTTGTAAACCCTGACAGGTTCACAGAAGACTCCGTTGAAATTATAATACAGAATTTCAGCAACAAGAATCTTCTTGAAAATATGGGCATGAACCTCAGAAATTCCGTATATGAACGTTTCAGTATTGAAAATGTAATTGGACAATACCATTCGTTAAACCAGACGCGGTGATGCCTGAGCCGTCTCCGATATTTTCAATTATCATTCCAACGTATAATCGTGCGCATCTTATTGGCAAAACCATTGAATCTGTCTTGCAACAAGAATTTGAAAATTTCGAAGTTCTTGTGGTAGACGACGGCAGTAAGGATCATACGGAGCAGGTTGTTAAGGGATTTGCCGACGCAAGACTTCACTACCACAAGAAGGAAAATGGAGAAAGAGGCGCTGCCAGGAATTATGGCGCTGCTCGGGCAAAGGGATTGTATCTTAATTTTTTCGACTCGGACGATTTGTTGTATCCCAATCATTTACGAGTTGCGAATAAATTAATTTCGGATCTGAGAAATCCAGAATTTTTTCACCTGGCATATGACTATCAACTTGAAAATGGCAGCCGGGTCGACAAAGTGAATGATTTCAACATTGCAATTCGCGATGTCATCCTGTTTAATAACAAACTGAGTTGCAATGGTGTTTTTTTGAGAAAAGATATTGCCCTGCGATTTCGATTTGAGGAAGACCGGGTGATGGCTTCATCGGAAGACTGGGAACTTTGGATACGATTGCTAAGCCGTTTTACACTTCACTTTTCAAATGAAGTTACAAGTTCCGTTATCAATCACGACCTCAGAAGCTTGCACACAATCGCAACAGACAAGATAGTGTCGCGTGACCTCCTATTCATTGGAAAACTCCGGCAAGATGACGTGGTCATGAACCGGTATGGACGATCCTTCAATCGGTTTGTGGCCGAGCGTTACACATTTTTTATGCTCAGTTTTGCCGAACAAAAACAGCCTCGAGAGGTTTTGAAATGGGCGATGCGTGCATTTCGGATTCATCCTGTAATTTTATCGAGCAAGCGATTTCTTGCTTCAATGAAAAAAATAATTCTGAAATGAAAAGAATTCTGATTACAGGAGCTGCCGGCAACATCGGAAGCGCACTCGTTGACAAACTACTTGCCCTTTCTCACTATCACATTGTGGCGGTTGATAATTTTTTGACCGGAAATATGACCAAGTTGCCTGAGCCTCAACCCAATTTCACTTTCATAAAGGCGGACGTCAATAATTATAACGAGATCAGCACTATTATGTCTTCTGATCCCTTCGATTTTGTATTTCATTATGCCGCCGTGGTAGGTGTCCAACGCACACTGGAGAATCCTGTGTTGGTGTTGAATGATATTCAGGGGATTAAAAATATCCTTGACTTGTCGAGAAATACAGGGGTGAAACGCATCTTTTATTCTTCTTCTTCAGAGGTATATGGCGAGCCAGTAGAGTTCCCACAACATGAGCAAACAACTCCACTCAACAGCCGGCTTCCCTACGCAGTTGTCAAAAATGTGGGAGAAGCATTTTTGCGTTCCTATCATCATGCGTATGACCTTTCCTACACCATCTTTCGTTTTTTTAATACGTATGGTCCGCGTCAAAGCGAAGATTTTGTGGTGACAAAATTTCTGAAACAATCGTTGCTCGGTGCTCCTATTACAATCTATGGCTCAGGTGACCAGACAAGAACCTTTTGCTACATTGATGACAATCTTGACACTACGGTAACATGCCTTCGGCAGAATCTTTGTGTGAATGATGTAATGAACGTTGGCAATGACGAAGAAATCACAGTTAAGGAGTTGGCTTTGAAAATCATCCACCTCACCGGATCCAAATCGAAATTAGAATTCTTGCCTGCATTGAAAGAGGGTGACATGACGCGGAGGAGGCCAGACAATACCCGAATGAAGACGGTCTTGGGTAGACGATTAATTTCACTGGAGGAAGGATTGAAAAAGACGCTTGAAAAAAGAATGTTTTAAATTCTATGTGTGGCATTGCCGGGTTTTATAATGTGAAGGTTGACCAGAATACGATTCAGGCTGTGATGGCCAGCCTGCGGCATCGGGGGCCGGATGATCAACGGTTTTACACTCGCAATGATGTTGGACTCATTCATACGCGTCTGTCTGTTATTGAACTCTCTACCCTTGGTGCGCAACCTTATGAATTTGAAAGCTTGCGACTTGTTTTTAACGGCGAATTGTATAATTACAAAGAAGTTCGCGAAGAATTAAAAATGTTTGGGTACGTATTTCAATCCAACTCCGATACGGAAGTAATTATAAAGGCTTTCCATTGCTGGGCAGAACAGTGTGTTGATCGGTTCATTGGGATGTTTGCTTTCTGTATTTATGATGAGGGTACAGATGAAGTATTTTTATTCCGTGATCGGGTTGGTATAAAGCCTTTATATTACAGTTTTCAACACGGTGTCCTCTACTTTGCCAGCGAGCTGAAGGCCTTATCAGTTTTTAATATCTCAAAGGAAATCAACCTCGATGCTGTATCCCTTTACTTTCGTTTTGGTTTTATCCCACATCATCTCTCGATTTATAAAGCTGTCTCAAAACTCGAACCCGGTCATTTGGTGAAAATATCACGGGGAGGTATTACAAAGAAAAAATATTGGAACCTACGGACGGAGATCATAGAGGGCCGATCAGAAGATGAATGGTTAACGGAATTGGAGGCCCTTTTGATTTCGTCATTTCGTTATCGAATGGTGTCAGACGTTCCGGTTGGTGTTTTTTTAAGTGGTGGGATTGACAGTTCCCTATTGACGGCCATACTTCAAAAACACGGCGGTGGAATTCACTCCTTTAATATTGGCTTTGAAGAATCAGGATTTGATGAATCGACCTATGCGAGGAGAGTAGCAGAGCATCTGGGCACCCGGCACACGCAGAAAATATTAAAGCTTGACGAGGCAAAGGATTTGCTGGCAAATTTCTACTCTATGTATGATGAACCGTTCGCCGACACCTCTGGCATTCCTATGGCATGTATCGCGCGTCTGGCCAGGGACACTGGAGTGAAAGTAGTCTTATCAGGGGATGGTGGTGATGAACTTTTTGGTGGATACAATCATTACCAGAAGGCAGTTGGCTTGTTTAGAAAATTTGCTGCAATGCCGTCCGCAGTTCGTCATGCTATTTCAAAAAGCACAAAAGCTTTGATGCCGACATCGCTTCGGAGGAAGATTTATTGGTTGAATATTGAACACAAAGCCCATGCATTCGAGGAACTGATAGACGCGAACAACCCTGTCGAATTTTTCGAAGCTTTCCTTGCAAACCAATCCATGGATGAGATCGGGAAGATGATGTGCCCGGCGGCTTTGGGGTCCATGGGACCTTCAGATGACGATCGCAATCCGCTGCAAGCGATGATGAATTGGGATTTTCAGTATTATCTACCGGATGATTTACTGGTCAAAGTAGACCGTGCGACGATGTTCAATAGTGTGGAATGCCGCGAGCCATTTCTGGATCATCGCCTCGTGGAATTTGCAACTCGTATTCCGACCGAACTAAAAATAAAAAACGGAACTGGAAAATATCTATTGATAAAATTATTGAATCGGTATATGCCGAAGGAATATTTTGAGCGTCCGAAACAAGGATTCAGAATTCCTATTTTTGCATGGTTCAGCAAAGAACTTGATGAAATGTTTAATCAATACTTATCGGTGGAAAAACTAAAGGCGGTTCCATTCTTTAATGTGAATGAAATTCAACGAGAACATAAAAAGTACTTGTTTTACAAGAACCAAGGTCAACAGTACAACATCGAAAAAATGTGGCGCCTCCTCAGTTTCATGCTGTGGTGGGAAAAGTATGAGCAGGTATGAAACCTAAGAGGATATTGCTGATTATTCCTGAAATGAGTATGGGAGGTGCCCAGCGTTCGCTTTCGAACTTGAGCCTTGAACTGGCAAGATATCATCAGGTATGGTTGGCGATCTTCAACAAGAATGATGGCATAGCCTATCCGTATGGCGGAAAATTGATCTGCCTGGATGTTATACCACGAGCCGGCGTTTTTCAAAAATTAAAATCATTCATGCAACGCGTTGCGCGCCTTCGAAAACTTAAGAGAGAACTTGGTATTGAGGTTTCTATAAGTTTTTTGGAGGGTGCTGATTATGTTAACATTCTTTCAAAATCAACTGATAAAATAGTTTTGAGTATACGCGGCTCAAAACGCTACGACGAAAGAATGGTTGGCGCCTTTTTTTTACTCCGGCATAAATGTCTTATACCCTGGCTTTATCGGCGTGCGGATGCTATTGTAACAGTCAATCATGGCATTGCTAACGAATTGCTTATCTACTATGGTTTACAGAAATCAAGGATTGTTACGATTGGGAATTTTTACAACGTGAGTGAAATTACCAGTTTGTCATTCGAACCAAAGAATGAAAATCTAAAGCGCCTCTATCAGCATACAGTATTGATTGTAACAGGGAGGCTAGCGCCCGAAAAAGGGCTGAAGTCATTAATTCTTGTATTTCATGGGCTGAAGCAGAAGATGAATGATCTTCGACTTATAATGTTGGGAGATGGTCCTT
>JAYVXP010000127.1:0-5456 GCA_043785125.1 Bacteroidia bacterium | reverse complement strand
TAGGATTGTGGGCGGTCGTGATTGTTACGTATGGTCATAAACTCGGAGTAATCCGATAGGGGTATGAGCAAAGCACAACACACGCCGGGACCGTGGAAGACGGACGGCTTTAAAGTAGTAAGCCGGGACGGATATCAAATTTGTAGAGTTGATTTAAATGGAGGGTCTAACGGTTTTGATTCTACAAATGCCGACCTAATTGCCAGCGCACCCGACCTACTGAAAGAACGGGACGAGTTGAAAGAGCAACTAAAGGCAGCTAAAGTTGCTTTTGATAAGGAGGTTACGCAATACGACAAGGAATGGAGTTCTCACAAAGCCACACAATCCCTCAACGCTGAACTATTGGAGGCACTGAAAGACTCTCAAGCAGTTATTGATTTTGGAACCAACTGCTACAGGATCAACTCAAAGTTAATTGCCAAAGCAGAAGGAAATGGATAAGGCCACGAAAGAAGAATGGGACAGCTACGAAGCTGACTTGCTACGCCTTGAAATATACATGGAGACAATCAGGCCCTACGTGGGAGACTTCAAAGACCTTGATGAATATCGGAGGGCAAAAAGTAAATGGGACATGGCTAACTCTTGCGATGCCCCTAACAAGCCGGGATATTACAACAATGATTAACCAAATCTAAACTATAACATTTAACCATCTTAAAAATGCCAATCACAGCCAAAGAATCAGAAGTAAAATTTGAACTTGTCCCAGCCGGTAATCATGTGGCCCGTTGCTATTCTATGATTGAAATCGGTACGGAAGAGTCAGAGTTTCAAGGTAAGAAAAAAAGCCTTTACCGCGTTAGGGTTACGTGGGAACTTCCAAACGAAAAGAAAGTTTTCGACCCGGCCAAAGGTGAACAGCCTTTTTCAATCTCAAAGGATTACACGCTTTCAATGTTCGATCAGGCAAATCTACGGCACGACCTGGAATCGTGGAGGGGCAAGGCCTTCACAGAGGAGGAAGCCAAATCCTTTGATATTACAAAATTGATCGGGGTTCCCTGTCTGCTCAATGTAGTTCACACGGTTTCACAAAAGGGCGGAACGTATTCCAAGATTTCAGGGGTTACCCCTCTCATCAAAGGTATGACGTGCCCGGCGCAAATCAATCCCTCATTCGTATTCTCTTACGATACGTGGAGCGATCAAAAGTTTGCTGGACTATCAGAATATATCCGCAAAAGAATCGAAGCTACCCCCGAATTTAAGAAGCGACTGGAGGCCCCGGTAATTGACCCGCCGGATAACTTGTTTGAATCGGACGATAAAACTGACGATCTACCTTTTTGATATGAACGAACTACCAGAAACAGCAAACGGAGTGCTTGGCCTGTTGGCCAGCACTTCCACTCAAATAGACGTTTTCAGCGATCAGGTTATTGATAGCGTGAAGCATGGGAATGAAAGCCCACTGAAAGTCCTCATTCAACTGAAAGCATTTGAGCGTTGCAGTGATCGGATTCAAAAGGAAATCAAGGAAAACTACATGACCGAAGCCGACAAGTACCCCGGCACCGCGTTTGAGTTTCTTGGCAATCAGATCCAAAAGGTCGATACCTACACGAAATACGACTATTCGGTATGCAACGACCCGCGATGGAATGAGTTAACCGCCTTGCGGGTTATCCTCGAAATCCAACTAAAAGAAAGGGAGCAATTCCTAAAAGCCGTGAATGCCACTTTTAACATATTAGACGAGGTCACGGGTGAAGTTGTACAAATAAACCCCCCGAAGGTCAATCGTACAGCAGGTCTGAAAATATCCATCAAGTGAAGGGGCTACTGCTATCGGTCATTGTGGAGGGCATAAAGAGCCGCAAAGATCACACGCTGTCCGTCACGCTTGGCACTCAGGAATTAAGTCAGGGGCAAGCCGGGGAACTGTTTACATACATGAACAAATTGACGGCCATCTACCTCAGTCCAAAGGAAGGAATCGACCAAAAGGAAATTGATCAGGTTGATAAACTAGACCCCGAATTACAGGGCAAGACACAAAGCCAGCGGATCAGGAATGTACTTTACAAACTGTTTGAACAAAATCCAGAAGGCTTTGCAAGTTTCGATACCTTTTACAAGGCCAAGACTGAAATAATAATTGAGCATTACAAATGTAAAATCCAATGAATAAATTTAATAAATTCACTTAACCTAAAACAATATGAACAATCCAGAAAAAACAATTATCGAAATCAATGGTGTGAAGTTAGAATACAAACAACGAATAGGATCGTGCTGGGCCCGGAACAAATCATTAGTTTGATGCGGGCTTTGGATAAAATTTCAACACAATTTCAATCACTTAAAGATAGGCAGCAATGAAAATGCGTGACCGTTTCAAAGACCGCGAGGACTACCGTACACTTAAAGAAACGGCAGTTGGATTTGTGATTTGCATTGTGGTTTACTTTCTGTTAAATTTATTTGAGTTTTTATGACACCAGACGAACTTAAAAAATCTTTGAGCCTTCGCAAGACGCGATTAGAGGAACCTGATTTTTCCGGCCCTACTTTCAAGGAGCGTCAGCGAAATTTCTACCTTGAAATTATCTGCATTGAACTGCTGGGTATTTTCGTTGCCATTTGTTTTATCTGTTTTTTCAAGGACTTTTTTATTCTACCGATAAACCATTAATTTATGAAGCCCACTAAAAAAAAGATTGATGTTAAGGAGTTTAGGCTTTGGAGGCAGATGCTTTCATTTTCGAGTGGACCAGCATATGAGTCACATGATGATAAGATAAAAAGAGTAATGGTAAAATATAAACTTACTTTAAGATGAGCCAAGCAAAACTAATCCACAACCATTTAAAGGCCGGGAACTTGAAAGCGGAGGGCGTACCGATAAAGAGTGAGCTTGTAACGCGGAACGGAAAAACTTTCTCCCGTTACACCATGAGCCGGTGAAATCCTTGAGCCAAAAGACGAAAATTTTGGCGTTTGGGTCTGGTCATCGTATTCACTTGAGAGAGCCTACCAGATTAAAGATGACATCGAAGCGGGACGTAAGCCGATCATTTCAATGGACGCACAGGTATGACGCAAGTTTTCAATATTGACTGTATGGTAGCCATGAAAGAATTCCCTGATAAGTATTTTGAACTCGCGATTGTTGATCCTCCGTATGGACTGGGAGATAAGTTGCTAATCGGTGGTAAAAATGGGCACCTAAAATTCTCGCAGCAATATCAAGATGCGAAATGGCGCGATGTGGTCCCTGATCAGTCGTACTTCATTGAGCTTTTCAGGGTGTCCAGGAATCAAATTATATGGGGTGCAAATTATTTTGACCTACGAACATATCGCTGTCCAATTGTGTGGGATAAACTTCAACCGGTGGACAATTTTAGCGCAATTGAATTAGCATGGTCCTCATTCGACGAGCCATCAAAGATTTTCAAGCTCCGGCAGGCTGGGTTTATTGGTCAGCCTAAAATCCACCCTACCCAAAAACCCGTAGCCCTCTACAAGTGGCTTCTAAAAAACTACGCTAAAGAAGGTGATAAGATTCTCGACACTCACCTAGGAAGCGGCTCATCACGCATAGCTGCCGATCAGATGGGCTTTGACTTTTGGGGATACGAATTAGACAAAGATTACTTTGATGCTTCGGTAAAGCGTTTCAATCAATACAAAAGTCAACTAACCATTTTCCCAATATGAAAATAGGCGATAGAGTGAAAACCCCTGACGGCATCGGCACAATAGTTAGGCGTGACGGTGAAAGCGGTGTGCTGGCAAGGCGTTTCGGTGTGAAGTTGGATAAAGTGCCGGAACATCTTTACCTCTATGGACTTGAGGCGATCTACTATATGGACACAGAATTAAAACCAACCAAATCCCAACTTGAACTAATATGAGCAAAAGAGTCAACCCTGCTAACAAGCCCCAAGAGTGGGCGGTGATTATTCCAGAACTTCTAAAACGCTACGGAGAAAAATTAACTCCTAACTATCGTTCTCAACTTGAGAGAATGAAAGACGAGGCGGAGGCGGAAGTAATGCGCTACGGTAAGGCCGACTCAGTAATTCATTCCGTAAAAGCCGCGAACGAATGAAACCAGAGATAAACGCGGTCGACCGCTGGATCATCGAACACCTAGCGAACGGGCTCACCGGCAAGCAGATCGCCGAGAGCATGCACATGACTACGCTGACCATAGAGACTTATCGCACACGGCTTTTCAAACGGCTGAACTTGAATAACTCATGCCATCTGGTGGCCTGGGCATATCGCACCGGCATACTGACTGATGTACCGATCCCACAAGCTGAATCCACACCGAACGAATGAGATCATACGTTAAAACATATTTTGATTATTTCGGTTACGATGAAAGTAGTTTCATTCCTTGCGAAGTGTGTGGGGTTAAGGCCGTAGAAATTCATCATATCCGCCCGAAATCGCTGGCTAAGCGATGGGAAAATAAAATAGGTAATCTTGCGGCTCTATGTCGGGTATGTCACGATGATTGTCATGGGCCACATTCCAGAACCTTTACGCCGGCCCTTCAACTCATTCACCGGAAGCTACTTTTGAAGTTCAGCAACAATGAGGACGATAGGAAAATATTTCCAACGATATGAAACTCCGCGTTCTCGTAGCCTGTGAGGAATCTCAAGCGGTTTGCATTGCCTTCCGTGAACGGGGGCACGAGGCCTACAGTTGTGACTTGCAGGAGTGTAGTGGCGGCCATCCTGAATGGCATTTGCAAATGGATGTATTTGAGGCGATTGAAAAATATGGTCCTTGGGATATGATGATTGGTTTTCCGGATTGTCGGTATGTTTCAGGAGCTGGTCTCCATTGGTGCAAAAAAGACAAGTCCAGATCTGGAAAGCGTGACGCGGCTTTAGCTTTTTTCATTCGTCTTTGGAATTGTGGAATAGCGAAAATTGCTTTAGAAAACCCGGTTGGCCATCTGAATACCAATTTCCGACCGGCAACTCAAATCATAGAGCCTTTTTACTTCGGTGACCCCCATTTAAAAAGGACGTGCCTTTGGTTAAGGGGTTTACCTCGGTTGAACGGTCTTCACAGTGTAGCACTAAATCGCCAAAAAGCGAAGCCTGAACCGTTAAGTGTTGATTCAACCGGAAAAAAACGGTACTTCACGGATTCAAAAAACCGTAAATCAATAGACCGCTCTAAAACCTTTCCAGGAATCGCAAAAGCAATGGCAACCCAATGGTCAGATGATTTATTTCCTTCCCAAGGTCTTTGATATATGGAACTTTTTACTACTTTTGAAATGCGTCCCATGAAAATATCAACTAAAACACACCCCTTTAATTCATGCTGCATTTGCCCTTCGGGCGCTTTTGTGGGACGCCATGAGTTATCGGGGGCTGTTTTATGACAAAGCAATCCTATTCCGATTTACTTAAAGACCCGCGTTGGCAAAGGAAGCGGTTGGAAGTTTTGGGTGCCAATAACTTTTCTTGTTTTTT
>JAYVXP010000126.1:0-5465 GCA_043785125.1 Bacteroidia bacterium | reverse complement strand
CCTAGTATCAAAACCGCCGTTGCGAGGATTTCACTTACGACATTGGAAAACGTATTCCTGATGGCCGGTGATGTGCAAAAAACGGAAAGTTTAGTCCCGTGATCGTCTGTTCTTTTCCAATGTGGAAGAAAGTGCAGCCACACGATAACTGCGCCCACGAAAGCGCCTGCCAATTGTGCGGTTACATATCCCGCAACATCACCCCAGGGAAAATCACCCTTCACCGCGAAGGCGATGGTAATGGCGGGATTCAGATGCGCGCCGCTGATTTTTCCTACAGCATAGATGGCGAGTGTTACGGCCAGGCCCCAGCCTATTACAATGGTAAGCCATCCGGCATTTTCGGATTTAGTTCCCTTCAAAACTACTCCCGCCACCACACCATTACCCAGAACGATCAGGAGCATGGTGCCAAAGAATTCTGCTACATATGCATGCATAGATTAGTGAGTTAATGTAAACTGTTACTGACGACGATATCCTCCTCAGGCTTCACGACCTTCATCAGCATCGTAGCGAAGGAAGCAATCAAAAGTAAGGAACCCGCGAACGTCATGGCATTCAATGGGTCCTTGCCGAGAAAATTTTTGAAAACATAACCAAAAGTCACTGTTTGCATGATCATGGGCACCACAATCATCATATTAATGATTCCCATGTACACACCATACCTCTCTTTTGGTATGCTTCCCACTACCATGATATAAGGAACACCCATCATACTCGCCCAGGCAACACCAAAACCAATCATGGGAGCAAACAGAAAATATTTGTTTTCGACATGCGGTATAATAAATAATGAAACGGCCGCACACGCCAGACATACAACGTGAACATTCTTTGCACTGATTTTTTTTGACAACCACACTAAACCAAATGCCGACAAAAAGGTGACAATGTTATAGAAACCGTTTACCAATCCAGTCCATCCGACTGCTTCTTCATATAGTTTCGGATCAATTTCAGAGGAAGTTTTCCAAATTGATTTGGCAATGCTGTGCGAAATGAATTGCCAATAGCAAAACATCGCGTACCATTGAAAGAGATAAACGAGGGCAAGTTGCCACAGGGTACCAGGCATGTCCCGGATAGCATAGAAAATTTCGATAAAAGGCGACAGGACTCCTCTTGGATGGGCGCGTAATACTCTCAATTCTTCTTCAGATGGCGGAATCTCCGGTGTGGTAGACACGGACCACACTACGGATGTGATGGAGCAAAAAGCTCCCACAAAGAAAGAACCAAAGACCCAATAAGGAATTCCAGATTGGCCATCCTCCGCGACTGTTTGACCGGCAATCACTTGTTGAAAGAAATATATTGAAAGATTCGCCAGCGTTATTCCAAGTCCCGCAAAAAAACTTTGCGTCAAAAAACCTGTAGCCATCTGATTGGATGGTAATTTATCAGCGATAAAGGCCCGGTACGGTTCCATCGCTGTGTTATTGGCTGCGTCTAGTATCCAGAGTAATCCCACCGCCACCCATAGTGCACTACTGAACGGAAAAAAAAACAAGCAAAGACTGCAAAAGATGGCGCCAATTAGAAAATACGGCTTTCTGCGACCCCATCGTGGGTGCCACGTTCGATCGCTCAGAGCACCAATAATGGGTTGAATAAGGAAGCCTGTCAAGGGACCCGCCAGATTCAAAAGAGGCAGATCCTCAGGATTCGCATGGAGAAACGTGTAGAGAGGATTAACAGCTGTTTGCTGCAAACCGAAGCTGTACTGGATTCCAAAAAAACCAACGTTCATGTTGATGATCTGCGAGAATGTGAGCGACGGTTTTTGAAAGGACATTACTATCCGGGGTTAGAAAATATTAAAATTCATCTATTGACCAATGGAAAAGCCCAGTCAATATGACGAATTAATCTGATTTTGACGAGAAGTCACCAAAAATCAAAGCAAAGCGCTACGCCTAAAATTTTTTATGGTTATCTTTAAATATCCATACACTTGTGAAGCTCTTTATAACGCGATCCATATTTTTATTATTGATTTCCTGTTGTAGCCTTTCTTGCAAGAAAGACCAAAATCAAGTCAATCCCGACTTATATTTTAAAACGCTTAAGAATGGGTCGGTCATCTGGAAGTTGGTCAACATAGAGCTTGCCGTACCGAATCCAGCTTCGATCACTAAAGTGGAGATATTTGCCAATTCCCAGGCCCTCTTCACCCTGACTCAACCATCTTTTAGTGCAAGCTGGAATACCCAGGGCGTCGAGGACGGAGAATATGAATTGAAGGCGATCAGTACGAATCAACAAGGCAATCAACAGACCGCCAACATCAAAATTATTGTTCAAAATACTCTTCTTTCATTTACGGTTGAAAACAACCATTTACGCTCCAGCAGTGGACAGCTGGAAAAAGGCTGGGTATTTATCTCGTCTTCAAGCGGTGAATTGCTCGCTTCTGCAGAATTTAAGAATGGTGAAAAAATAAAACTCCTTAATCCGGAATACACCGGTAATTCATTCATCCTGAGTGAAGCGTACTTAAGAAATGGAGTATCCTTGAACATTGCCAGTTTTCAGGATGTTCAGCGGGGTCAGTGGACATTGGCAAAAGTTGATCAAAGCCCGACGGTGATCGGACGACTTTCCATTAGTTTTAAAGACTCGGTGGGCATTCACCCGTATTATGTAAGTACAAACGGGGATTCCAGAGTGTTTTATGAAGGGGGCAATTCTATCCTGCTAAACCTAACTCAATCCCCTACTCGATTGTTTATCCGGGAAATAGAGAAAGAAATCAATCACTACGATTTGATTGAAGGCCTGACATTTAGTGAAGGTTATAAAGGATCATTTTCTCAATTGAATAAGCCTCTAAAAACTTTTGATACACCTACCTTGGGCGGGGCCCAAACGGTAGGCGTCCGATTGTATGGATTTCCAAGCGCCACTTCGTTTCAAGAATTCTATCAACTGGGTGTCTTTTCGCTTAATCAAGGAAGCGTCAAAATTGAATATCCTGGAACAGACTTCCCTGTCTACGGGTCAGAAAGTTTGTTTCGAGGAAATAATATACGGATAAACGCATTTAACCCGACCAAAATGTATGATGTAGCACCACTTAAAGCACAAGTTATTTTTGAGAACAAAGGCAAAATTTCTGCTACGGTGGCGACGTTTGGAGATTTTGACATATACGTTGTTGGATGGGGATACAATGATAAACGTGCTGCGTTTAGTTGGGTCGTTACTGGTGGGTCAGGGAAGAGTGAATATGTGAAACTCCCCGATTTGCCACCGTCCATACTTGGCGCCGCATCCGTTAACTTCAATACCAACAATCTTGAATTTTTTGATATCGTGCAACTGGCAGATTATGAAATAGCCAGCGACTATCGATCCTTCATCCAATATATATCCAGGAATGGCTACAACTCCCCTTATGCATTCGGAAAGGGCTGGAAGGAACAGGTGTTTTCTGCAAACGGAATTACGGGTGGCGGTCGGAACAATATGACTGATGTTCCTACCATCAAAGAAAAGTTGAGCAGGAGATAAAAATGATTTAGGTTTCCAAAAAATACTTTGGTTTGAAACGGATTTATGAGTTCCAATACCACCCCATTGGGGTGATTTTTTTGTTCTTACTGTCTTTTTACGCCTCTGGTCAGCAACCGAATCTCATACTAATCGGGGATTCCACGCAGGGTTATACCACCATTAAAAAAATAATTCTTACTGGCACTGTTGTTCAATCCGCTGATAAAAAACCATTGAGCGGAGCAGCACTTTTTGTAGACGGGTTGAAATATGGAAATAGTTCAGACGTTAATGGAAAATACTTTCTCACACTCCTCCCTGGAAAATATCGCTTTTCAGTACGACACTTAGGCATGACTCCGATCCTGATGAAAATAGCGATCTACGCTAACGGCGTATTGAATTTTGAAATGCTTGAAAAATCGGAGGCATTAGAAGAGGTTGTTATTCGGGCAAGAAAAGAGGACGAAAATATTAAAGAACCAATGGCCGGAGTGACGAAACTCAATATCACAGAAATAAAACGACTACCGGCCTTTATGGGGGAAGTGGATGTAATCAAGAGTCTGCAATTGTTACCCGGAATAAATACAGTCGGAGAAGGTAGCGCAGGTTTTAATGTTCGGGGCGGTCGAATTGATCAAAATCTTGTATTGATGGATGGAGGTCAATTATTTAACTCGTCCCACGCACTGGGCTTACTCTCCAATTTCAACCCAGATGTAGTGGAAGATTTCACACTCTACAAAGGAAATGTCCCGGCGCAATTTGGAGGAAGGGCCTCGTCTGTATTGGATGTCAGAACCCGGAGCGGGAACTTTGAAAAATTTAAAGTAAAGGCTGGCGTTGGATTATTATCAAGTCGTGTTGCCCTGGAAGGTCCCATCATTAAAGACAAAACTTCCATAATTGTCGGTACGCGTTTTTCCTATTCAGATTGGATCTTAAAAAATGTTGGCAACATTGACGTCCGACAGAGCGCAGCATCATTTTATGATATCAATGGTAACATCACGCATAAATTTAGTGACAAAAATTCTATTAGTCTCTCCTATTACCGTGGAAATGACTACTTCCGTTATTCGCGCGAATTTGGATATGAGTATACTTCCCAATTGTTGAATTTTAGATGGAAAAGTCTCCTGAGCGAGCGATGGTCCTCTACCCTCACCGCCGTTGGAGGAGATTATCAAAGCAAATTATATGATTTTAATATCATAACGGCAAGAAGCCTGACCAATGGCATTAAGTACTATCAGCTAAAACAAAATTTTCTATATACGCTTGATGATAAGCACGCACTCAACATTGGTGCAGACGCAAATGTATATATCGGAAAACCGGAAGTATCAAATCCATATGGAGCGTTCTCTTCTACCTTTAGTAAGCGGGTAGAAAAAGATCGCGGCCGCGAGATCGGATTTTATGCAAATGAAGAATTTAACATCTCTCCTGCAGTTTCAATAGCAGCAGGTCTTCGCTATTCTATGTTTCAAAATACAGGTCCTGATACGGTATTTTCATACAAACCTGGAGAAGTCAAAAGCTTAGCAACATTGGCAGACACCACTCACTACAGCTCGGGCGAGGTCATTAAAACGTACACTGGCTTTGAACCCAGAATCTCTATGCGTGTTAGCCTTTCAAAAGACCAATCCATCAAGGTCAGTTATAATCGAATGAGACAATACATCCACCTGATCTCAAATGGTACGGCGCCTACTCCTGTGGACATTTGGCAGGTCAGTAATCCACACATAGGTCCCCAAGTAGCAGATAATTATTCAATAGGTTTTTTTCGAAATGTGAACGAGAATATGTACGAAATCTCATCGGAGGTTTTTTATAAAACCACCGCCAACCTGGTGGAATACAAAGACTTTGCGCAGCTCCTACTGAACAACCATTTGGAAACTGAACTTTTGCAGGGAAAAGGAAAAGCGTATGGCGTTGAGCTGTTTGCA
>JAYVXP010000125.1:0-5469 GCA_043785125.1 Bacteroidia bacterium | reverse complement strand
CATTGCCGCATGTGAAGAGGATACACCACAAATCAGCGCCGGCACCTGGAAAAGCTTTGATGAGCGGGCGCGTGAACATTTTCTCCAAAAATACCGCATTGCTTATTTGAGCGAGACGATGGTAAACTGGTGCCCTGCGCTGGGAACAGTACTTTCAAACGACGAGGTAAAGGACGGGGTGAGCGAACGTGGAGGATATCCAGTCGAGCGTAAAAAAATGTGGCAATGGAGCATGCGCATTTCCGCATATGCGGAACGATTGTTAAAGGGACTGGATACGATCGATTGGCCTGAGCCTTTGAAAGAAATGCAGCGGAATTGGATAGGGAAATCGGTGGGGTGTGAGTTGGATTTTGACCTCGACCTCACCCCCACCTTTCCGGAGGAGAGGGGAGGAAACCTCACCCCCGGCCCCTCTCCGGAAGAGAGGGGAGTTGATTCGGCTTCGATGGGGACGGTCATCCGGGTTTTTACGACAAGGATTGACACGATTTATGGCGTTACGTTTATGGTGTTGGCACCGGAGCATGAATTGGTGGAGAAAATTACGACGGATGCTCAGCGTGAAGAGGTGACTAAATATGTGGAGGTCGCCAAGAACCGAAGCGAACGGGAGCGAATGAGTGAAGTGAAAAGGATTTCGGGTGTTTTTACCGGCGCTTATGCGATCAATCCATTCAATCAACAAAAGATACCGGTGTGGATTGCCGATTATGTACTGGCGGGCTATGGAACCGGCGCCGTCATGGCTGTGCCTTCCAGCGATACAAGGGATTACGCTTTCGCGAAACATTTTGATTTGCCGATCATCGACGTTCTCGAAGGGCCACACAGCGATATCACAAAAGATAACTTCGATCCCAAATCAGGTACGATGATCAACTCCGGTCTCCTGAATCGCCTGCACTGGAGGGAAGCTATCGAAAAGGCATTGCAAAAAGTTGAAGCATCGGGTACCGGCTACCGAAGAGTCAACTACCGCATGCGCGATGCCATCTTCGGCCGTCAGCGTTATTGGGGCGAACCCTTTCCTGTTTATTTTAAGGATGGCATTCCCAAATTAGTAAATGAAGAAGATTTGCCGATCACGTTGCCGGAGGTGGATGCCTATAAACCCACCGAGGACGGTGCGCCGCCATTGGGGAGGGCGAAGGAGTGGATGTATCGCCCCGCTGACGAAGCTGGCCTCACCCCTAGCCCCTCTCCGGTGGAGAGGGGAACGGATTCGGCGTTGGAAAGGGCGAAGGAGGCTGCGGGAGAAAGAGGGAGAGAAACTGCAGACAAGCAACATTGGCATCTGTTAAAAAAATACGCCCGGTCAAACCGTAAGAATCAGACCGGGGCTGAATCGATACTATGGGAAGAATTAAGAAATAGTAAGTTGGGTCATAAGATAAGACGACAACATGCTATTGGAATTTTTATTGCTGACTTCGTTTGCCTCGACCGGCGACTTGTCATTGAGGTCGATGGAGATTATCATCAAGAAGCTAAGGAGTACGATATGGCCAGAGCCGAATTCCTGAAGACAGAAGGGTTCCAAGTAATCCGTTTTAGTAATGAAGAAGTTGAAAAAAGTCTTCCAAAGGTCTTGAAGAACATTAAATCTACGCTGGACGAATCCCTCTCGATAAAAAAACCAATCGCTGGCTTTGGAGAATCCGCCTCCTTCTCTTCCGGAGAGGGCCGGGGTGAGGTGTATCCCTTCGAGCTCACCACCATGCCCGGATGGGCGGGCTCAAGCTGGTATTGGTTTCGCTACATGGATCCCCATAACGACGATGAGTTCTGCAGTCGCGAAAAGGAATCGTACTGGAGAGAGGTGGACTTGTACATTGGAGGATCGGAACATGCAACGGGGCATTTACTCTATTCACGGTTTTGGAACAAGGCTTTGAAAGACCTGGGATTTGTTGAGGCAGATGAGCCTTTTAAAAAGTTGATTAATCAGGGGCATATTCAGGGGGTGTCGAAGTTAATATATAGAGCATCCTTTAAAGTTGGTTTTAATTCAGAACATGGATGGATAGGACAAATTATTCCTTTATTGTTAGTCTCTAAAAGCCATTTTGAAAGGCTCGAAAACAATTCCTATACAGAAATTGAACAACAGGATCTTTATGATAAAGCACTAAACCAGTTCAAGAAGCTTCTCAAAGAGAACAAAGTTGAAGACGCAAATACTTTTCTTGAAAAGATCGACATTCTAGAGGTTAAGGCATTGAATTATTTGCAATCACTTCGAATTGCAACTGGACTAGCTGAGAAAATAGCTGACGCAACATTGAATACCTACATCTTGGATATGCCAGACTTTGAATCTTGGTCGGATGAATATTGGCTTGAAGCGAGGGATTTGGATTATTATCTTGAAAATAATCAATACATCTGCGGCTCCGAAGTCGAAAAAATGTCCAAATCCAAATACAACGTGGTCAACCCCGATGACATCGTTGAGAAATATGGTGCCGACACTTTGCGGATGTATGAAATGTTTCTTGGACCGCTGGAACAATCGAAGCCGTGGAATACCAATGGCATCGATGGGGTGTATAAATTTCTTCGGCGCTTCTGGAACTTGTCGCACGACAGCGCGGGGAATTTCTATGTTTCAAATGACGAACCCACGCGTGCAGAATTCAAGGCACTTCATAAAACGCTAAAGAAAATTGAACAGGACATTGAAAATTTTTCTTTTAATACGTCGGTAAGTGAATTGATGATCTGCGCCAATGAACTCTCCTCGCTCAAATGCAACAAGCGTGCGATCATTGAGCCGCTCGTGATTGCCCTCTCTCCTTTTGCCCCCCATATCACGGAAGAACTTTGGGAGAAACTGGGGCATACTGAAACCATCCTGAAGGCAACGTTCCCTCAACATGATGAACAGTACCTCAAAGAAAATTCATTTGAATATCCCATCTCCATCAACGGCAAGGTGCGCGCAATGATGAACTTCGCGCTGGACCTGCCCAAAGAGGATATTGAGAAACAGGTCCTGGCCTCGGAGATCGTTACCAAATGGACCGAAGGCAAACCACCCAAGAAAGTGATTATTGTGCAAGGTAAAATCGTGAATGTGGTAATGTAACTAAAAGTCAGTCCTTGCCGTAACCAACGATGCGCTGAAGGTGCGTTTTGAAAAGTAGGAATAAGGAGCCAATTTGATTTTACGCGGCGGTTCCAACAACAGGAACAAGGGAATGGGAATGTACGATTGCTTGTACACGGCCATCGGTCGGTACATGCTCTCGACCACATCCTGGTACGTAAACCGCTTTCTTCCCAACAAGGTCGCAACATCTATCCGTATGCTTTTAGAAGGTTGTCCATAAGCATTCAGATTCCAGGTATGCCGCGAACCCACATTGAACGTCACATACGTGAGACCCTTGTTTTGCAATCTGCTGGTCTTGCGGTTGAAGACAAAATCATTGCGAAACATGACCTGGCCATAAAGAAGATTCCCTGCCAATAAAAACAAAGACAATAATGTCAGTCGTTTCATTCTTTAAATATAAACAATATCAGACTCTCTTTTTCAGTCATCCTTTTCACTAACATTTCCTACCTTAGCAGTCATTTTTAAAAACCGTTATGCGTTATTCCAAAATAGTTGGCCTTGGTCATCACGTTCCTGAAACCGTCATTACCAATCAATACCTTTCCACCGTCATCGACACAACAAGTGAGTGGATCGTGGAGCGAACAGGTATTGAAGAGCGCCGGTGGATGGACCCTGCAAAAGACACGGTTGCCAACATGGCCGCCAAGGCTACGCGCATGGCGCTGCAACGGGCAGGGCTTGCTGAGAAGGACATCGATTTTATTGTTTTTGCTACCATCACACCGGATTACTTTTTTCCGGGGTCGGGCGTATTACTTCAGCGCGAACTCGGTCTTGACGGAAATATTGCAGCCCTGGACATCCGAAACGCCTGCTCTGGATTCATTTATGCCCTTTCGGTAGCGGATCAATTTATTCAAACCGGCAAGTATAAAACCATCCTGGTGATTGGCGCTGAAATCCAATCTACCGCGCTCGACATCACCACGCGCGGTCGCAATACTGCCGTCATTTTCGGCGATGGTGCCGGCGCAGCCATTCTTCAGTCTTCAGAAAAGCCGGGGATACTATCTACACATCTTCACTCCGATGGCCGTTATGCCGAGGAGTTGTACCTCAAAGACCCCGGCAGCAGCCGCCCGCATGCCGAGCGTCAACCGGAACAAATTCTGGACACTTCAACCTTCAAGGTGGTAATGAACGGCAACCAGGTATTTAAGCACGCCGTGGTCCGTTTTATGGAAGTTATTAACGAGGCGCTTAACGCCAATAACCTGAAAAAAGAAGATATTAATTTACTCGTACCTCATCAGGCCAACTTGCGGATCAGCCAGTATATCCAGGGAAAGATGGAACTTCGAGATGACCAGGTTTACAACAATATCATGCGGTATGGCAATACAACGGCTGCCTCAATTCCAATTGCCATGAGCGAGGCATGGGCAGAAGGAAGAATCAAAGAAAATGACGTAATTTGTTTAGCTGCTTTTGGCAGTGGATTCACCTGGGCCTCAGCCTTGATCCGTTGGTAAACCTTACATTATTATGAAGACCCCTTCTTACAACCCCAGTCCACTTGAAGTCGATTTTGCCAATGCGCTGTTTATTCTTCAAAAGGATATTCAAAAACACCTTCAGAGCAACGAGGTAATCCACGTTGAAAGCAACATCAATCGTGACAACCCGATGGTCAAATTTAATCTGCTTGACAAAGACGGCGACCCCCACGAGATTGTGGTTCGGATCATCCAGATTCCAGATAAATTTTGATTGGTTTTAGAATGACGCGGTTCAGCGGTTACTTGTACGATTATCTTTTATTCCACTAAGATGTCGTTGCTCATCATTTTTTTTTGCATCGTATTGTTGGTCTTCCTGATCAGCCGCTTTAATTTTAATACATTCATCGCATTCCTTGTTGTTTCAATCCTCGCGGGATTATTGCTCGGAATCCCCGTTCCGGAAATTGCGAAGTCAGTCCAAAAGGGTATTGGCGACATGCTCGGCTCTCTCGTAGTAATCATTGTTACGGGAGCAATGATTGGAAAGCTCGTGGCCGAAAGCGGAGCAGCACAACGCATTACAGCAGGCATGACAAAGCTCATGGGCGAGAAGTACATTCAATGGGCTTTGATGCTAACTGGTTTTATCATTGGTATTCCGTTGTTTTACAGCGTAGGCTTTGTTTTGGTTGTTCCGTTTATATTCTCAGTAGCCTATCGATATAAAATTCCTGCAGTTTATACCGGCGTACCCATGCTCGCGGCACTCTCCGTGACCCATGGATTTCTCCCACCGCATCCTTCTCCCACTGCTCTGGTGGCGCAGTTTCACGCCAGCATGGGAATGACATTATTCTATGGAACCATAATCGCTATTCCCACCGTGATCCTCGCAGGTCC
>JAYVXP010000124.1:0-41885 GCA_043785125.1 Bacteroidia bacterium | reverse complement strand
CGACTTTTCGTCCATCCTTGAGATACAGTACTGCTGGTTGGGCTTGGAGAGAGGTCAACATGAACAAAACCAGAATGGTTAGGAAGGACTTTTTCATTTGACGAGTGCGAATTCTGTTTTACAATTTTAAGTCTTTTTATTTATCCAAACTATCGGGTTTCATCCTGTGCCGCGTCGGGGAATTGAATTTTCACCAACTTATTTTACCTTGCGAGTGAATTCACAATGAAAAGATTCTGCACCTTATTCTTTCTTTTCCTTATTGTCTTTAATACGATTGGTTATTATGGCCTTTTGATCATGGTCCAGCAAATGCTGACCACCAAAGACCTCCAGAAGATTGAAGCCAATGCCAACGAGTTGGGTGGAAACCTCATCCTGACCATTCCCATCGAATTGCCCTATGCTTCGGATTCAGAAGAATACACCCCACTGGAGGGGGAAATTGTGTATGGAGGAGAAGTTTACCGATTGGTAAAACAGAAATTTTATCGCGACATGCTTTTCGTGGTGTGCATCAAGGACAATCAAAGCAGTGCGACCAGGGCAAAGATGAGTGATTACTCAAGACTGTTTTCAGGGCAGCAGGCAGAACATGCTGATTCCAACATTAAGATAATCAACTCCCTATCCAAGGATTACATTTCAGTAGGATATACGGTAAAGCCGGATCACAAAGGTTGGTGCAGGACTTCAAATCCGGAACCCATTACCAATTTATATTGCTTTGGTGTAAGCGCATCTATCTTTCATCCCCCACAGTACACTTAAATCTTACCACGACCTTTCCAGGTCAACTTAATTTAATAGCCAAGCTGCTTTTCCTGTTAAGACAGATTAAGTATGCGATGGAATAATCCATTTTGCCGAATATCATTGAATTGATGTTGTCTGCGAAGTCGGTTAATTATTCAACAACTTAAATGGAACGTTTCTTATGAAAAATGGAATACTACTCACATTATTACTTTTTGTGGTGGCCCTGGGTATGAATGCTCAGGCTCCTGGCAAAACAGACACTACCAGAATGCTCGATCCTGTTACCATTCATGGTAATTCAGAAAAATCATTTCTGCCCGATATCAAAGGTGTAAGCATTTTTGCCGGCAAGAAAACGAACGTCATTCTTCTGAAGGATGGTGAGGCCAATCTGCCTCAAAATAATGCAAGAATGATTTTTGCCAAAATACCGGGTATCAACGTCTGGGACATGGACGGCGCCGGTACACAAATGAACATAGGTACACGCGGAACGGATGCCCATCGCTCCATCGAAATGAATATGCGGCAGAATGGATACAACACCAATTCCGATATGTTCGGCTATCCGGAAAATCATTACGCTGTTCCCATGCAAGGAGTACGCCAGGTACAACTGGTGAGGGGCTCGGCGGCTTTGCAATTCGGGAGCCAATTCGGAGGGATGATGAATTATGTGATGAAAGAGGGAGATAGTACAAAAGTGTTTACTGCGGAAAGTGAACAAACGGCTGGTTCATATAATTTCTTCAATTCATACAATGCCGTGGGGGGAACCAAAGGCAAGGTGAACTACTATGTTTACTATGATAACCGTCACGGTGATGGATGGAGGCCCAATGCGGCTTTCAACTATCAGGCTTTTTATGCGAACATCAAGTATCAATTTGCCGAGAAGGGAAGTGTGTCTTTTCAATTTTCGCGAATGGATTATCGCCAACAGATTGCTGGAGGATTAACCGATGCTCAGTTTGCACAGAATGCACGACAATCAAACCGATCGAGAAATTATTTTAGTCCGAAGATCAACATCCCGTCGATAATCCTAAACTATTCTTTTTCGCCGGGAACGCGTCTTCAGGTCACAACCAATGGTATCTGGGGGGATCGGAGCAGTGTGCAATTTATCAACACCCCCAATGTGAAAGATACCATCAATGCGCTCACCCAATCGTATAACCCGAGGCAAGTCGACCGTGACTTTTATACGGGATTTACGATGGAGGCCAGGTTACTGCATCAATATATGATGGGTAAGATACGGGGTGCGCTGGCAGGGGGGATCCGTTACTTTGAAGAGAACACCCACCGAAAACAAAAAGGAAAAGGGACCACCGGCAGCAATGATGATATGAGCCTGATTGGGCCGTATGGGATCGACCTGATGTTTCACACAACAAACTATGCCGCTTTTGTAGAAAATATTTTTCATTTGGGGGATAGATTTTCCGTCACGCCGGGATTTCGTTATGAAGTAATCAATTCAAACCTGAGTGGCGTGATCAACAGTGCAACGTTTCCGGTATCCTATAAAGGAAACCGTAGCTTTCCATTATTTGGATTGGGCTTGCAGCATCAGGTGAGCACGACCACTCAATTATATGGTAACCTTTCACAGGCGTACCGGCCCTACCTCTATGCCAGCGTTACCCCGGCCGATCAAATTGGAGTAATTGATCCGAACTTGAAAGACAGCCGTGGATATGATCTGGATGCAGGCTACCGTGGGCAATTCGCGGATATCCTTCAATTTGATTTCAATGCGTTTTATCTTTTTTATGGCAACAAGATTGGCAAGCTCACCAAAACAGCATCGAATGGTTCATCCTATCAATTGACGACCAACATTGGAAATTCTGTTGCCCAGGGTTTTGAATTGTATCTCAACCTTTCCTTATGGAAAGCGATGGGAGGCAACACCAAGAACAAGGATGTTAGGGTGTTCAGTTCGGTTGCCTATACCCATGCCCGGTACGTTAGTGGAGCGCTCAGTAACAACACCGAAAACATATCCCTTGTTGGAAATCAGGTAGAGGGAGTCCCGGATTGGATAAACCGGTCGGGTCTTGAATTTCGATACCAGGGGCTCAGCACGACACTTCAGGGAAGCTATGTCAGCAAGCAATTTAATGATGCGAATAATACTGCGTTTAAGAGTACGGGCGTTGTGGGCGTAATTCCGTCTTATATGCTCTATGACTGGGCCATCGATTATCGATTCCTGACACAATATCATCTATCGGCGGGCATCAATAATTTGGCCAACGCAAAATATTTTAGTCGAAGGATCAATATGTACCCAGGCCCCGGTATTTTACCTGCAGATGGAAGGACGATGTACTTCACGTTGGGTATTAAGATTTGATGGGGATTCATTAACTTCGGTGACTAATAAAACGATTATGGAAAACAACCTTACCAGACGGAATTGGTTTAAAACCTCTCTGGCTTTTACAGCTGGCTTAACCGTGGCTTCTTCTTTCGCTGAAAAACTGATGGCTGCGCCGGTCAGCGAAGCGGAAAAGCTTCATTGGGGATTGAAAGGCACCACGTCTACAAAAGTGCGCCTCAACGCAAATGAAAACCCGTATGGCCCTTCGGAAAGAGCCCGTCAGGCGGTTATTCAGATCCTGGCAGAGGGGAACCGTTATCCTTTTCAGGTGATTAAGGGATTGAAAGAAGTCCTGGCCAAAAAGGAAGGTGTCTCACCGGAGTATATTCACGTAGGTGCCGGATCGGGAGATTTGTTGTGTCAGGCTGGAGTCGCGTTTGGATTGGAGGGAGGAAGGGTTGCTTCTCCTTTCCCCACGTTTCCGCTTCTCATGAACTTTGCAGAAGTGTTCAAGGCCACATGGGATAAGGTCAATGTCAATGAACAGTTGGAAGTCGATTATGAAGCCATCGCATCTGCGGTCAAGGCGGATACACGTCTGATTTTTATCTGCAATCCCAACAATCCGACGGGCACATTGGTGGATCCGAAAAAAGTGAGATCGTTTTGCGAAGAGGTTTCTAAGAAAGTGCCAGTCTATGCCGATGAAGCCTACCTGGAATTGTTGGAACCCACAATGCAGGATTCTTTAGTCGACCTGGTGCGAAAGGACCAGGATGTAATGGTGTCTCGTACTTTTTCTAAAGTTTATGGCCTGGCCGGACTGCGAATCGGTTATATGATCGCTCGTCCAGACCTGATCAAACGCGTGTCGCGATATGCCGGCGACTTTCCGGTGAGTCAGACCGCCATTGCCGCTGCTAAGGCAAGTCTGGGAGATATGGAATTTATGAAATCAGTACGCACAAAAAATGCTGAGGCCCGCGCGGTATTAACGAACTATCTGGAACAGCATAAAATTTCTTATGGTAAATCCGTGACTAATTTTGTTTTTTATCCTGCTTCACGGGATGGCAAAACCATTTTGAGTAAGATGGAAGAAAAAGGATACCTCATGCGTATCTGGGACTACCGGCAACGCGAATGGTGTCGGGTTAGTATTGGTACACTGGATGAGATGAAGGGTTTTGTTAAGGCATTTGAGGAAGTAGTCTCCTGAGACCTCACCCCTAGCCCCTCTCCTCCGGAGAGGGGCTAGGGGTTCAAGCCGCCTTCATTACTGTAGGCTTTTCCCCGAGTGATTTCAGTAGGCGCTTATGAGCGACTAATGCACCCATAAAAGTGTCCACGGATTTATAGGGAACACCAAATTCCTCCGCCGTCTTTTTTACAATCGGGGCGATTTTGCGATAATGTACGTGGCACACATTGGGGAAAAGATGATGTTCAACCTGATAGTTCAAGCCACCAACATACCATGAAAATAATTTTTCGCGATGACCAAAGTTAGTGGTAGTGTGCATCTGATGGACAGCCCAGTTGTTCTCCAGGTTTCCCTGTTTATCGGGCACCGGGTATGCGGTTCCCTCAATCACATGCGCTGGTTGAAAAATGATGGCCAGAATAAAACCTGCCACATAGTGCATGACCACAAAACCCAGAAAAACCTGAATGAAGGTTAAGGGTGTAAGAAGTAAAGGAACCACGAACATATAAGTAAGGTAAAATACCTTCGTGCCGATCAGGGTTAACCATTCTTTCCAATTTGTTGATTTTTGTTTTTTAATAAACCCTTCTTTTTGATACTTGAACAACCTGGAGAAATCTTTAAAGATAATCCACACAAAAGTCAGCAAGCCATAAAAAAACCAGGCGTAAAGATGTTGGTACTTGTGCATGGGTTTCCAGTCTGATTCCGGACTCATCCGGAGTACGCCTCTGGGGCTTATATCCTCGTCGGCTTCGTGAATGTTGGTATAGGTATGATGGAGTACGTTGTGTTGTACTTTCCAATTGAAGGCGTGACCACCCACTAGGTTAAGGGAAGCCCCCATTAAATTATTAACCCACGGCTTTTTGGAATAAGCACCATGGTTTGCATCGTGCATGATAGAAAGGCCGATGCCGGCCTTGCCAAATCCCATGACAACAAAGAGACCAAAATAAACCCAAAGGCTTGCGAATGCTCCGCTGATGATAAAGAAATAAGGAATGAAATAGAGGCTGAACATGAAAATGGTTTTCACTACCATTTCCGAATTGCTATGACGGCTGATGTTATTGGTCTTAAAATATTCGTTTACCCTTTTGGTCACGGTGGGGTAAAACTCCGGCCCCGTGGAGGGAAACTTTAATTGAGATACATTCATAAAAATGGATTATATAGTCCGCACTTTATCTTCTTGCGAATGGAGCGAAAACAACCTCAAATTTACGGAAGTCAGAGGCAGCAACAAGCGTTAGTATCCAAATTATTCAGAAACAGCCCGTTTTGAAGTCAATAGGTGCAAAACGGATCAAGGCAACTCTGCGATAACTGTTTTCCCGCCCTGGGTAATGTCACCTAATTTCACATTGATTTTTGCATCCAACGGAAGAAAGATATCCACCCTGGATCCAAATTTAATAAATCCGAATTCCTGTCCCTGCTCTAATTTATCGCCAGTCTTAACATAGCATTTGATTCGACGTGCCAAAGCGCCCGCAATCTGACGGAACAATACTTCAGTTCCGTCTTTCATTTTTGCCACAACGGTAGTGCGCTCATTTTCTGTGCTGGATTTGGGATGCCAGGCGACTAGGTATTTTCCGGGATGGTATTGGAAGTAGCTGATCGTACCACCCACTGGCATACGGTTGACGTGCACGTTCACCGGAGACATGAAAATGGAAATTTGTTTTCTTTGCGATTTCAAATACTCGGCCTCTTCTGTTTCTTCGATCACGACGATTTTGCCATCCGCCGGAGCGATCACCTGCTTTTCGTTTTTCACAACTTCAAAAACAGGGCTCCTAAAAAATTGCAGGATTAGTAAATAGAAAAAAGCACTCATGATGATGATGATGCCCTGGAGCACCGGAAGATTTGCGAAATAATAGGAGACGATCGCGTTGAGAGCAACCAGGGTGATTAATAAACTCAATAGCAGCGTTCGTCCTTCCTTATGAATTATCATGTTTAAATCGATGGTTGAGTCCTGCAATTTTAGAATTTTCCCGGCGGGATACTTTGGGCATATGTTTGAAACTATTTAAAATCCCCCCCGGAACTTATAGGTCTTGGCCACTTTATCAATGGCCACCATGTAAGCGGCTATCCGCAGCGACACTTTATATTCTGTTGCGGTTTTGAACACATTGTCAAATGCATCTTTCATAATCCGGTCACTCCTCCGATTGACCCGCTCGGCGGTCCACTTATAGCCCAGACGGTTTTGCACCCATTCAAAATAGGAAACGGTTACGCCACCGGCATTCGCCAAAATATCCGGAACAACGCTGATTCCTTTTTCATAAATAATATTGTCTGCCTTGGAGGATGTCGGGCCATTGGCACCTTCTACGATCAGCTTGGCCTGAATTTTTGAGGCATTCGTTCCGGTGATTACATCTTCGGTCGCTGCCGGGACTAATACATCCACCGGCAATGTGAGTATTTCACTTCCGGGAATTTTTTCCGCTTCAGCAAAACCATCCAACGAACCTTTATTGCCTTCGCGGTAAACAACCGCTTTCTCAATATCAATTCCATTCTCATTATAATAAGCGCTGTTCAGATCGCTGATCGCCTGCACCTTCAGACCCCGTTCAGCCAAAAGCCGGGCTGCCCACGAACCTACGTTACCAAAACCCTGTACTGCGCAGGTTGCTTTGTAAGGATTGATTTTCATTTTTTCCATCGCTGCCATCGCCGTCACCATGACACCCCGGCCAGTCGCTTCAGTTCTTCCTAATGATCCGCCCAATACGAGCGGCTTACCCGTAACGACGGCGTTCACGGTCATGCCTTGTGTGCGTGAATATTCATCCATCAACCAGGCCATTTCACGTGGACCCGTTCCCATGTCAGGTGCGGGAATATCTTTGTCGGCGCCAAAGATGTCAATCATCGATAGCGTATAGGCGCGCATCAATCGTTCAATCTCACCCGCCGACATTTCGCGCGGGTTACAGGCAACGCCTCCTTTGGCCCCACCATAAGGAATATCTACCACGGCACACTTCCAGGTCATCCAGGCTGCCAGCGCTTTCACTTCATCCAGGTTGACGTGGGGATCAAATCGAATTCCTCCCTTTGAAGGTCCTAAAATCGTAGAATGGATAACACGATAGCCTTCAAACACCCTTATGCTTCCATCATCCATGGTTACCGGCAACGAAACAATGACTTGCTTGGCCGGCACTTTCAACACATTGTACACTTCTTCTTCCAGTCCAAGAATCTGAGAAGCCGTCCGGAAGCGCGACATCATGGCCTCAAAAGGATTCTCTTTATCCAGAAGAGGAGCGGGTTCGATATAAGCCATAAATTTGATTTACTATGTAAGACAATAAATCTGAGAAATCCGCAAATTCAGTTTAATCTGCGGTCATCATTACGATCCGCAAAGATATAGAATTTCAGTGCACGACCAGAAAATTTAAGCAGTTTCTGGCCGGGAATCCGCCATGAAAAATGAAGGATGAATGATCGCCAGGGTTAACCTTGTTTGCGTTCACTTTAGCAAAGTCTTGCGTCTATGCTTTAGCGGATAACGCAATGAAATCATCTGCAATATTAGAAAGAGGTCATTCAATGGTATTACCATGAAGCAGGACTCCAGTCACCAATTAACAGTGCTATTATTGACCAGATCTACAACCTGTCATTCGACTCATGTAGTTGGGCATCCACTACCGCAATCGCTGCCATATTAACAATTTCACGAATAGAACTTCCCAACTGTAAAATATGTACAGGTTTTTTCGTTCCCAGCAGAACAGGACCTATTGCCTCAGCTCCACCAATTTCCATCAGTAACTTGTAAGCAATATTTCCTGAAGCGAGATTGGGGAAAATAAGTGTGTTAGCTCCTTCCTTGGTAAGGGCACTGAAGGGATACATCTCGCGTTGCAATTCGACGTTAATCGCCACATTGGCCTGAATGTCACCATCGATAATGAGATCGGGATATTTTTCTCTTGCGCGTTGAACTGCTTCCAGCGTTTTCTCGGGAATTTCTCCCTTGCTTGATCCAAAATTCGAATAGGACAACACTGCGATCCTGGGCTCAATATCAAAGACCTTCACGCCCGACTTTACTAATCCGATAATGCCCAACATTTCTTCAGCGGTGGGATTCACATTAACCGTGCAATCGGCAAAAAAGAAGTTTCCTTTTTTGGTCAGCATGATGTACATACCCGCTACACGCTTCACACCGGGAGCCATACCAATAATCTGTAGCGAAGGAAGAATTGTTTTTGAATAATCCCGGGTCAACCCTGAAATCAACGCATCGGCTTCGCCGTATTCCACCATCATTGCTCCAAAGGCATTGCGATCCCTCATCTGTCGCTGCGCATCCACAAGGCTAACACCCTTGCGCTGCCGTTTTTCATAGAACGCTTGGGAGTATCTTTCAGTAAGCTCTTTTTCTTCCCGGGGATCCACGATTTTGCAACCGTCGAGTTCGAGGCTATGTTCCGCGATGAGGCGTTCTATTTCTTTTCGACTGCCGAGCAAAATGGGTTGAGCAATATTTTCATCCTGGAGTACCTGTGCTGCCTTTAGTATTTTGTGATTGTCGGCTTCTGCAAAGACCACACGCTTCGGGTTTTTCTTCGCCCTTTCAATAATGCGTGCCGTAAGTTTTTCATCGATGCCGATACGCTTGAGTAAATCCTGGTGATATTTTCCCCAATCGGTAATATGATAGGTAGCTTGCCCTGAGTCCATGGCTGCTTTGGCTACGGCGGGAGAGACCGTTGTAATCAATCGGGGATCCAATGGTTTTGGAATTAAGTATTCCCGGCCGAATTGAATTTTGTCGGTCTCGTAAGCCTTGATTACAATATCCGGCACCGGTTCTTTTGCCAGGGTGGCCAGGGCAAGGACCGCGGCCAGTTTCATGGCTTCATTGATTTCTGTTGCGCGCACATCCAAGGCACCACGGAAAATGTAGGGAAATCCCAACACATTATTAACCTGATTAGGGTGATCGGAGCGGCCAGTGGCCATGATTAAATCAGGGCGTGTTTTTTTTGCCAGATCATAAGCGATTTCGGGATCAGGATTAGCCAGTGCAAAAACGATCGGGTCTTTCGCCATGGAGAGGATATCTTCTGGTTCCAGAATGTTTGCGATGGACAATCCCACAAAAACGTCGGCTCCCTTCATCGCTTCCTTCAACGTGGATAATTTTCGGGATGTGGCAAACTCCGCTTTGATGAGGTCAAGGTCTTTGCGATCCTTGCGAATCACGCCTTTGCTGTCGCACATGACAACATTTTCTTTTTTTAATCCGATGGCGAGATAGAGCCTTGTGCAGGAAACGGCTGCGGCGCCGGCACCATTCACAACTAAGATTGCATCTTCAATTTTCTTCCCAACTATTTCCAATGCATTCAGCAATGCAGCACTGGAGATGATGGCCGTGCCATGCTGGTCATCGTGCATAATCGGGATGTTCATCTTTTCCCTTAGCTCCGTCTCAATTTTGAAGCATTCCGGAGATTTGATGTCCTCGAGGTTGATGGCACCGAACGTTGGCTCCAGTGATTTTACAATCTTTATAAATTCATCAGGGTCTTCTTCTGCAATCTCAATGTCGAACACATCGATGCCTGCAAATTTTTTGAAAAGGACACCCTTGCCTTCCATGACAGGTTTTGATGCTTCAGGCCCGATATTTCCTAAACCCAACACTGCAGTGCCATTCGAAATAACGCCGACAAGATTTCCCTTGGCAGTGTATTTGTAAACATTTTCTTTATTGGCGGCGATCTCCAGGCAGGGTACGGCAACACCCGGAGAATAAGCCAGCGCTAAGTCCAATTGTGTGCTGAGTGACTTGGTCGGCACGACCTCAATTTTTCCGGGCTGCCCCATCATGTGATAGTTCAGGGCGTCTTGTTTCCGTATCTTAATAGACATAGCGAGATGGTTAATGATTGAACTGGGAATTTACAATATTATGTCCAGAGTCCACAGCATCAAGGAACTGCCTTGAAAGGCCCCGGCTTTTCGATCAACTCACAATCAGCTTTTGACCTGGCTTCACGGTATTGCTTTTCAGGTTATTCAGCATTTTGATTTTTTCAATCGTCAGGCCTTGAAATTTTTTGGAGATGTCCCACAACGTATCTCCTGGTTGTACAATGTATAAATTGTAACCCGACGTGGGAAGAGAGAATGGTTGGGCATAAGAAACACTTTTAGTCGATGGCAATATCCAGATATTGAGAACCCGACCGGGATGAATCATGTTGGAAGATAAATTATTCCACTTCTGAAGGTCATCAATACGAACATGGTGACGTTGGGCAATTGTTCCTAGCCCATCGCCGGATCGAATAGTGTAGGCGACCATTTCCCGTCCATACGTGCTGCCGGTGGCGGTGCGGGCAAACAGTTCAATTTCTTTTCTCCCTATTTTGGAGGAAGAGTCAAGAATTCCAACGCGGTTTTCATTTAATTTTTCTCTCGTGGCCAAAGGAATTTTAAGGGTGTAAGATTTTCCTGCAGGAACGGCATTGCGTTGAATCGAAGGGTTCAGTTTTTGCAAATCCTCCAAACAGGTCCCCGTAAGACCCGCAAAAGTTTCAAAGTGAAGAAATTGTCTTACCATCAAAGTATCATAAGTAGGCAATTGTTCTTTGGCGTTTTCCACAAGGTTGTGATGTTCGGCATAATTAATAGCGTAAATCATGGCAACGTATTGCGGAAAATATGCTCGAGTTTCGCGCGGGAGATAGGGATAAACATCCCAAAACGTTTTTTTATATCCTGATCGGCGAATGGCTTTTTTCACAGTTCCGGGGCCTGAATTATATGCAGCCAGAGCAAGTGGCCAATCGTTAAACATCGAGTAGAGCATCGTCAAATACTGACAAGCGGCTTCAGTGGATTTTTCGGGATCCATGCGTTCATCAATGTACCAATCGTTGTGAAGGCCGAGGTACCGTCCTGTCCCAGACATAAATTGCCAAAGGCCCACCGCGCGCGCACGCGAAACCGCTTTGGGGTTGAGGCCGGATTCGATAATGGATAAATATTTTAATTCGGTAGGGAGATTATACCGGGTCAGGTATTTATCAAACAAGGGAAAGTAAAGGTCAGTTCTGCGTAGGACCATGCGGGTATATTCCCGGTCGCGGATGGTAAAATAATTGATGAATGCATGAACCTTGTCGTTGTAGGGAAGTGGGATAGTTTGCTGAATGCAGCTAAGCCTGTCGGAAATTAATTCCGCACTTTCCTCTGCGGGGATATACTCAATATTGAAAGCGGGTGTAGAGTTAAAACTGAGGGTGTCTTGCTGTAGGGCAATCAATACGGTGTCAGCTGAAGCGGCGAGAGAATCCAATGGAGATTCAACCTGCGCCCAAACGGTCGGGGCCAGGATCATCACTAACCAACATAAAGACAGCCTTTTCATCATTTCAGTTAGTCACGATTTAATTAACTCATTACAACTTCTGAAAAACGCAGGAGTTCAGCTTCCTCAAAATCATCGGCGATAAGTTGCAAGCCGATGGGCAACCCTTTATTATCCTTTCCGCAAGGCACCGAAATGCCCGGTACGCCCGCCACATTGGCCTGCACTGAATATAAATCCGCCAGATACATCGCAACTGGATTATCCAAATGCTCACCCAGCTTGAACGCCGTAGTCGGTGCCGTCGGCATGAGGATGAAATCGTGTGTCTTGAAAACTTCCTTTGTTTTATCACGAATCATTCGCCTCACCTTTTGGGCTTTGGTATAATACGCATCATAGTAACTAGCGCTCAATACAAATGTGCCGAGTAAGATTCTACGCTGCACTTCTTTGCCAAATGCTTCCGAGCGTGTTTTCTTATACATTGATTGCAAGTCCTGTGTGTTGGGGCTGCGGTATCCGTAGCGAACTCCGTCATAGCGTGAAAGGTTGGAGCTCGCCTCGGCCGTGGCCAAAATATAATAGGTAGGTAGAATGTACTCGATCAACGGGAAATCAATTGCTTCGACTTCATGCCCTTCTGATTTGAGCATTTCAATTTTCTCTTTGATCGCTTCCTTAATCTCGCGTTGGATAGCATCGGATTCTACTGTTTCGCGAATGTAAGCGACTTTGTATTTTTTAGTGTTGAGTGCTTGTAACACTTTGGTGTATTGCGGAACTGGTTTGCGGGAGACCGTGCTGTCATAGTCATCTGCTCCCGCGATTACTTCAAGTACCAGCGCAATATCTTCAAGGCTTTTTGAAAGAATGCCGATGCAGTCAAACGAAGAACCATAAGCCATCAGTCCATGCCGTGAAATGCGTGAGTACGTGGGTTTTAAACCGATAACCCCACAGAAAGAAGCGGGTTGACGAACGGATCCCCCCGTGTCAGAGCCAAGTGAAACTTTACACATATCCGCCATGACGGCTACCGCTGAACCACCAGATGAGCCACCGGGTACGCGGGTGTTGTCAATGTCATTCAGAACGGGTCCAAATGCAGAATTTTCATTTGACGACCCCATGGCAAACTCATCACAGTTTAGTCTTCCGATAATAATAGCATCTTCATCAAGCAAACGCTGAACTGCAGTAGCGTTGAATTGCGAAATAAAACCATCCAGTATCTTACTACCCCCCTGAAGCTGGTGATCTTCGTAGGCTAAGACATCCTTTAAGCCTACGACCAATCCAGCGAGTTTTCCAGCAGTCCCGGTAGATATTTTTTGATCTATTTTGGCGGCTCGCACAAGGGCTTCATCGCTAAATACACTGAGAAACGCATTGAGATGGGCCTTGGCGTGTATAACAGAAAGATGTTGCCGGACAACCTCCACGCACGTAAGGGCACCTCGCTTCAGATCTTTTTGAATCTCGCGGAAATGCGTGTACTTGTCCAAGGGTTATTTGCCTTCAATCTTGCCGGGTTCATTGCCGGCATCTTCGACTTCCTTCTTCACATCGCTCATGGCATCCTTAAATTCTTTTACCCCCTTGCCCAGGCCCTTCATGAAATCAGGAATTTTCTTTGCTCCAAAAAATACAAGAACAAAAATCCCGATCACCGCGATTTCCTGAACACCGATTCCACCCAAAAACAAAAGAATTGATTTCATATGAGTATAATTAAGATTGTAAAGATAACGATTTATAAGGTTAACGTAAAAAAATGCAGAAATCGGGCCAAATTACATGGACTTACGAAAAGATGCCTAAATCGTCCTGTTTTGGGCAATTTACTCCTTCAGCCAAGCTTGTGGATTAAGGGCAACGGTGTTTTTCCGGATCTGAAATCGCAATTCCGAAATGCCGTCACCATTAATTGACACCTGGCCGATCTCCTGATTGGTTACTACTTTCTGGCCTTTTTTTACAAAGACCTCTCTCAACCCGGAGTACACCGTGAAGTAATCGCCGTGATTAATGATGACCGAGCTTCCAATCGCCGGAAAAATGGCCACGGCCCTCACTTCTCCTTCAAAGATGCATTTTACTTTTTCTCCTTGCTGAGTCTGAATATTGATGCCGTCATTTTGTAAAATAATACCTTTGAGAACCGGATGGTTTTGTCGGCCAAATTTTTGCGAAATAAAACCGGAAGCTGGCCACGGAAATTTTGCACGGTTGTCTTCAAAGGAGGAGGAAAGCGCAATGGAAGCCTCGACCACTGCAGTGGATTTGTTTGCCGCTTTTGCAGCAGCAGCCTCGCGGGCAGCACGTGCGATTTCTTCCTTGATAATATCATTAATCAGTTTGTCCAGTTGGGCCACTGATTTCCTTGTTTCCTCAAGATCTTTCTTCAGTCGTTTTTCCTCCTTCTCCAACGACTTGACAACGGTCCTTTGCTTTTGTTTAAGATGGGTGAGGTTATTATTTTCGGCCAATTCATCATTGAGTAAATCGTTTTTCTGATTTTTGATAATTTCTGTTTGACGTACCTGCTCTGCAAGAACCTGGTGAACCCGTGTGATTGCTTCTGCCTGCTCTTGTCGTGATTTGCCATACTGCTCCATGTATTTCAACCGCATGAGCATTTGTTCAAAAGATTGCGCTGAAAAAAGAAATGTGAGTTTGTTTGTTTTACCGCTTGCCTTTTGAGCCGAAAACAACATGGAAGCATACTCCTCCTTCAGTTTAGAGAGGTCTTCTTCGAGCGCCTGAATTATCTGGTTGTTTTCATTAATGTCTTCATCTAATAAGTTAATCTCGCCTTTGATTGAGCCGATCAACTGCTCTTGCTGCCCGATCCGTTGATTGAGGGCACTGAGTTCACCCATGGAGCTTTTCTTTTGTTGCCCTGTTTCACTCAGAATTTTTTCTGTCTCCTTAATCTTTTCAATATTCTGCTGCTTTTCTTTCTGTAGTTGGCTTTTGGATTTCTGAGCATGGACCGGATAACTAAATACCAGAGATAGCAGGATGCAAATCGCTGTCAGAAGGTAATTAGCGGAAGACATTAATTTTTGCGTTTTACCTGTCTTACTCCGCATACTCATCGTCAATTGGGTTATTCAATGCAACATCACACTATTGGCAAACAGCAGTTGCCAGCCAATTGAAAGGACCTACCGGCGTTCATACCGTTTTGGAATATTGAAAGGAAACCTTAATTCTTTATCGCCCACCTCGGCTTTGTTGTATTCAAAGGTGATGGTGTTGTTGATAATTCCACTTGCGGTTTTGTATTGGACGGTGATCGTTCCGGTGTATGGAAATGATTTATCGCCAAGGGGCTGGAAGTTGGAATAGTCAATCCGGATAGAATTACTACTTGTACTTTCCGTGAGCTCCAGCTTTTCGAGTTTCTTGGTGTTCCGGTTGATGAAATTTTTGATCTGAATGGTCCCCTGGTGTTGTGTGAGCATGTTGAAATCTGGTTCTTCTACTATTTGATCGCCTTCAGTTCGGGGCATGATCAGGTTGCCTAGCATCGCTGCTTGCACCACGCCGTAGTCAACATTGAAATTGAACCGTTTCGAAAGATCACGATAACTATAAGCATAATATTCTTTGTCCACAGTGCTCACAATGGTAATTGAATCTCTGTTGATCAACGCCTTTCCACCCTGTACACCGATGACAGAGAAAGTCATCCAGATCACGCTGTCCTTTCGAATGCGGATGTGAGCCTTAACGTCAAGTTGTTTTTTGTCATCCTTAAAATTAAGGCGGGCTTTACCATGCAGGTATTCAAAATCAATTTCCTCAATAGCCAGTGTCTTGGGTGGCAAGGGCAGCGCCGGCACTACCTTTTTGCTGCAGGACTGCATAACAAAGGCAAAAATCAAAATAAGGATGATGATGGGTCGGTGCATGCAAAAATAGCTAACGCTCAATATAGTGATCGCAAATGGTTTTTAACAACGTCCTTTTTTTCATTCTGAAGAAGGATGCCCAATCCCGGGTAAAAAGAGGAAATAAGCATCTTTTGTTTGCGCTAGTTCAATTTGCGATTCGCTATCTTTTTGTCAATTAAAGGATTTCCATTGTCCAGTGTCTTGGCCTTTTGCCATTGTCTAACGGCTTCGTCAATATTGCCCAACTGAAAAAGGATGTCGCCGTAATGTTCAAAATACACAGCACCACCGCCACCGTTGGAAATGGCTTTTTCCATTGCTTTTCTTGCGTCTTTGAATTTTTCCTTTGCGAACAGAACCCAGGCATAAGTGTCCCAGTAAGTTGCGTTATTTGGGTTTTTCTTGATCAGGAGTGCCGACATTTTTTCGGCCTTTTCAAGATTTTCTTTTCGCAGAGCCAGGTAAAAGCTATAATTATTAAGTACCAAATCATAATTTGGGTTGATCGCCAGCGCTTCATCATAGGCCTGGTCAGACTTTGAATAATCTTTTGTGGCGTTGTATGCATCCCCGAGCATACTGCTGATTTCACTTATGAAATTAGAATTTGAGGCAGAGCGCTTTTTGGCCTGCTCAAGGGAAGTTG
The DNA here is from genome assembly GCA_043785125.1 of Bacteroidia bacterium. Taxonomy (GTDB): domain Bacteria; phylum Bacteroidota; class Bacteroidia; order Cytophagales; family Cyclobacteriaceae; genus ELB16-189. The sequence continues at coordinate 25,664 of JAYVXP010000124.1, read as the reverse complement.
CGGCCTCACGGTAATGCCTTTTCCGGAGTTGGGCAGTGCCATTAAAATAGTAAAGCATAGCCTGGTTGGGAAACAACTCCAGGGCCTGATCGGAATGTTTGATCAGGCTGTCTAGTTCATCGGATTGTGATTCGAGATATAACAACCTTTGCCACGCATCAAAACTGGTGGAGCCGAAGTGAATAGCCAACCCATATTCCTGTTGCGCTGTCTCATTTCTTTTTAATGTCAGATTTAAGTCACCGCCAGCCAGATGCACATTGGGGTCATTGGGGTAAGTAGCCTTCAGCATTTCAAAAAGAGAAAGAGCGAAAGCTTCCAGGTCAGGGTCTTTTATTTTTTTAGCTTCATTTTGACTTAAGATAGTGGTATAGGTCCCCACCATAAGTACTTTATTCCCGACGTCAACGGATGGGTCGTTCATGGTCATCAAAGTAAACTCCCTCGATTTTTGCTCCTGACCACTATCGCGATACAATCCCGCAAGCAACATTTTAGCACTTCCGGCATTAGGATGATCTTTCAAATAGTTTTCCAGATAACCAATGGCTTTCGTTCCTTGCTTAAATTGCGCCAGCGTTTCGGCGAAACCCAGGACATACCGTTGTTCTTCCGGATAAGCATCTATGAGCTTTTGCCCTTCCGCTAATGCTTCGTCCAGTTTCCCTTGCTCCAGATAGAGGCGTTGTTTTTGAAGTGACGAAACTTCATTGATGCCCAAAATATTTTCGGCCGTGTTATAAACCCGGATCGCCTCGTTCGGTTTGTGGTCGTATTGATAGTATGCGGCCAGTTCATAGAGATAATCCTCGGTTCCCTTTAATTCGCGCATCATTGTCTCCAGCGTTTGTTCCGCCTTCGAAAAATTGTTGAGACTGGCGTAAATGTTCGATGCAAGCAGATAGAAGTACCTGTTTTTCTTTTCGAGGTGAAGGGCATTTTCGATGCTGGTGGAAGCCTTGATCAGGTCTTCTTCCTTTGTCGATTTGGACAGGACTTCCGCCATTTTGTAATGCACTGCACTATTGTCGGGATTGAGTTCCACGACACGCTGAAAATAGAGGAGCGCCTTGGTATAATCTTCCAGAATAAAGTACTTTTCACCTTCGATAAAAAAGAACTCCGCTTCGCGCAACCGGGCAGAGGAAACAAGGTCCGTCGGGTTTTTCTTTTTATCCTTTTGGGAGATGGCCGATGTTGCCGCTCCCAAAGTAAAAGCGATGATCAGTGATGTGTACAGATAAAGGATGTATTTTTTCAAGGGCAGAAGGATCAAAGCCTCAATCCTGAGCTTGCGCCTCGGATTTTGTCCAAAATTAACGAAATTTCCTAACAGACTAGTGTCTTGGAGAGCTTTGTTCTCCGGCCGGTGGCTTCATTATTTTCGCTTCTATCAAGAAGGTGGTCAAAACAAAAAACAGCATTATGCCAAGGTGAAACAGTATGCTCAACCACAGGTTCCCAATGGCAATTTTAGAAATGATGTAGGCAAGCAGAAAAGTCCCGGCGATATAACAGCAATCCAGAAGGATACGGTATGGAATCGGGTAGTATTTTTGGCCAAATGAATAGCATGCGATAGCCATCAGCAAGAAAACAATCATGGCTGCCCAACTACTTCCGGTATATCCAGCAATGGGAATAAGAATGTAATTTAGGATTATGGTCAGTACTGCACCGCCAGCCGTGATGATGGTTCCAAAATAAGTTTTGTCAGTGACCTTAAACCACACTGAAAAATTGTAATAAACACCCAGGAACAAGTAGGCCAGCAAAAGTATCGGTACAATATTTAATCCTTCCCAATACTCTTTTCCAATAAGGTATTTAAAAACATCCATATTGATGCTCACGCCAAGCAACAAGAGGCAAGACACGATCACAAAATAGTGGTTGACCCTGGAAAACAATGCGGGTGAATTTTTGTCCGCTGCGTTCGAAAAGAAAAAAGGTTCGGCGGCAAATCGAAATGCCTGTATGGCGATGCTCATCAGAACGGCGTACTTATAACATGCGGCAAAAACACCCAACGCATGGGCTTGCGATTTTTCGCCGTAAAAATTATCGGGAAGCCACCATTCCAAGGTGAGCCGTGAAAACATTTCATTTGTCATTCCCGCAAGGCCGGTCAGCATTACCGGATAGGCATATTTCAACAGGATGGGCGAGAGGTGACGGTCCAACGCAGGCCGCCAGGTGATCAGATCCCTGGCAAAGAAGAGGAGATAGAATCCATTGGCCAGCAAATTGGCCAGGAAAACATAGCCTATCCCAATTGCAGGATCATAATTTATTTTAAGAAAGTAGTAATTCAGTCCAACCACCAAAAGGACGTTGATGATTTTAGCGATGGCGAATTTCAACGGACGCTTTTCCAATCGCAACCGCGCAAAGGGAATGGCCACCGCAGCATCCATCAACATGATCAACGCAAGCCAGATGATAAATTCGGGATGTGTTCCAATGTGCAGCCAGACGGCAATGGGAGCATCAAAAGCAATAAACAGAATAGAAAGGGATAAACTAATGGATAGTACCACCGTCTGGACCAGATTAAAAACCCTTTTGACGTTGGCACCTGGAACGGTGGCGAAACGAAAGAAGGCAGTTTCCATACCGAATGTGTAAAGGATATTGAGAAACGCAACGAAAGCCAAAAGGCTGGTGATAATTCCGTATTCCCCGGGACTGAACAGGTTTCGTGTGTGTAATGGCACAAGCAGAAAATTCAGCGCTTTGGGGATGATGCTTCCCAATCCGTAGAGCGCTGTTTCGCCCGCTAGTTTTTTGATTTTAGACATATAAAGACAGCGTCGATTTGAACGGAAATGTAATTTTCTTCAAAGGTATCGTTCCCAACTTGATTTCTAACCCTGACGACCTTTTGCAAATGAATCAGACCAAAACCCTGCGCTTTACTTTTGGGTTATATTACGTTACCCTCCCGGTTCAATTGAATTCCGGAGCCTATGTGGTGATGGCCCGGGCTTATAATTTCAAATCGATAAGCCGTATGATAGTTAAATAAGAACAGGAGAATTCAGATTTTTCAGCATATCCACCGTCATTTCTTCCAATCCAAACTGGTGCTGCCAACCCCAATCCTGGCGCGCGGCGGAATCGTCAATTGATTTGGGCCAGGAATCGGCAATGGCTTGACGGAAATCCGGGCGATAGTCGATGGTAAATTCGGGGATATGTTGCTTGATTGTAGCGGCCACTTGCGCAGGGCAAAAACTCATCGCAGAAACATTGTAGCTGGTTCGCACCTTTACCTTTTCGGCTGGCGCTTCCATTAGATCAATCGTCGCCTTGACTGCATCGCTCATGTACATCATGGGCAAATACGTATCTGCGGCGAGGAAGCTTTCGTATTTTTTTTCCTTGACAGCTTTAAAAAAAATGTCAACCGCATAATCGGTCGTGCCGCCACCGGGAGGCGTTTTGTAACCAATCAATCCGGGATAGCGCAAACTGCGTACGTCCACGCCGTAGCGGCGAAAATAATATTCGCACCAGAGCTCACCGGCCAATTTGGTGATTCCATAAACCGTAGTGGGACCCATGATGGTATCTTGAGGCGTGTTTTGTTTTGGCGTGGTCGGCCCAAAAGCCGCGATGGAACTCGGCCAATAGACTTTATCGAGTTTTAATTCGTGTGCCGCTTCCAAAACAAAAAGCAGACTATCCATATTCAATTTCCATGCCCACCGCGGATCCTTCTCGCCGGTAGCTGAAAGCAGTGCAGCCAAATGATAAATCTGGGTGATCTCATTTTTCTTGATCAATTCAAAAAGCTTGTCGCGCTGCATCACGTCAAACTTTTCATAGCGACCCTCTTTTAAGATACCCTGAGCGTCCTTAACATCCGAGGCCACCACATTTTCTTTTCCGTAAAGGGCCCATAAGCCCTGAGTAAGTTCAGAACCGAGTTGGCCCCCCGCACCAATGAGCAGGATTCTGGTTTTTTTCATGGATAAGTTGAAATGCGGGGCGAAGTTAAAACAATTTGCGGTTTACAAAGTACGGGATACGATTTGTAGCTTTGCCCTGCAATTTTTTGAGGCCTCCTTGGCTTAAACAAATTGACTTTTTTGTATTCTAACCGAAAATAAATTAACACGATGTACCGTAAACTTCAACCCGTTTTACAAAAAGAACTCGATGGCATACGCGAAGCCGGTCTTTTCAAAAAAGAAAGGGTAATTACTACTCCGCAGGGGGCAGAAATCAACATTGCCGACGGCAAGAGAGTAATCAATTTCTGTGCTAATAATTATTTGGGTCTTTCTTCCCATCCACGTGTGATAGCGGCTGCAAAGAAAGCCATCGACACACATGGATTCGGAATGTCTTCCGTACGGTTTATTTGTGGCACGCAGGATATTCATTTCGAACTGGAGAAAAAAATTTCCGAATTTCTGGGGACCGAAGACACGATATTGTATGCTGCAGCTTTTGACGCCAATGGCGGAGTTTTTGAGCCTTTATTTGGCGCCGAAGATGCTATTATCTCGGATGAATTAAACCATGCTTCTATCATAGATGGAGTTCGTCTGAGCAAGGCTATGCGTTTTCGGTATCAGCACAACGATATGGCTGATCTGACCAATCAATTAAACAACGCGAAAGCGAAAGGGGCGAAGCAGATGATTGTTGTTACCGATGGTGCTTTTTCAATGGATGGCACCATTGCGAAACTGGACGAGATTTGTGCGATAGCGGACCAGTTTGAAGCGTTGGTCATGACCGATGAATGTCACGCAACAGGGTTTATTGGGAAAACGGGTCGGGGGGTTCCGGAGCATCGTGGCGTTCATGGCAAAATGGACATCATCACGGGCACACTGGGGAAGGCCTTGGGCGGAGCGTCGGGTGGATTTACTTCTGGTAAGAAAGAAATTGTTGAATTGTTGCGACAGCGTTCACGGCCATATTTGTTTTCAAATACGTTGGCGCCTTCGATTGTTGGCGCTTCCATTGAAGTATTTAACATGCTTTCGGAGGCGACAACCCTGCGCGACAAGCTGGAGCAAAATACCCAATACTTCCGTCGTGAAATGACAAAGGCGGGATTTGACATCAAAACCGGTGAGCACCCCATCGTTCCGATCATGCTGTACGAAGCTCCTTTGGCACAGAAGTTTGCTGAAAAACTTTTAGCGCACGGGATTTATGTTATTGGATTTTTTTATCCAGTGGTTGCCAAAGGTCAGGCACGAATTCGTGTGCAGATATCCGCTGCGCACGATCAAATTCACCTGGACGCAGCCATCACAGCATTCACCGAAGTAGGCAAGGAGTTGGGTGTTTTGAAATAAAGCAAAAACCGCATTCCGCTTTTTATGTTGACCGCAACGGAGTCAAAGGTTTTTAGATGACAAAAGGAGAAATTAGTCTTTAATTTTTTCTTTCTTGAATCCGGACGCGGAAAATAGCCCGTATAAAGGAAAAGCGGCCTGGTCACGAAAAAAATAAATTTGGTCTTTGTGACCTTTAATTTTCAGGCGGGACATGTTGAAGTAAGGAACGTTTTTGATGGACTTTACTTCAGGCCACTCCACACGCTGGTCCAGGCGACCGTGAATGACAATTTTGTTTTTGCCAATCGCTACCCGTTTGATCTTATTGGAGATCAACAGATAAAGCGAGACAAATATCAGGCCCATGGTAAAGAAAACAAATGCAGCGAATTGACTCTTCAGAATCTGTCCATGCTGATAAAGCATAAGACCACTGATTAACCACTGCAACAGACCAAAGGCCAGAAAAAAATACTTAGCAAAGTAAAACTTTACAGGACTAGCTTCTTTCATTTTGCATAAAACGTTGGTTCTAAGGTCCTAATATACAAAAGTTATCAACATTTTGTTAACAATTGCTTAATAGTTTAATTATCAAATGATTACATCTGAATTGAACCAATGACCAATGACTAATTAATTAACCACCGCCAGCGCCATGCCATCGTGCTCTTTTGTCCCCACTGTTTGTATGATGGTGGCGGTAACGCTTGAGTTGCTGGCCAGCATGGTATTAAAGCGCTGCGCTCCTTTTACCATTTCATCAGTCGTGTTTGGATCAAGTACTTTGCCTTCCCGGATTACGTTGTCAGCCACGATCAAAGTACCCGGGCGTGCCAGTCGCAATGCCCATTGAAAATATTCTGCGTAAGGTGGTTTGTCGGCGTCAATGAAAATCATATCAAATGGGCCAACACCTTCGGATTCAAGTTGTGGCAAAATATCCAGTGCCTTTCCCACACGTATGTCCACGAGTGGCTGCAAGCCGGCATGGTCAATGTTTTTTTGAGCAACCTGCGCATGTTTAGGGTCGAATTCAATGGTGATAAGCCGTCCACCGGGTGGCAGTGCCCGCGCCATCCAAATGGTGCTGTACCCGGCAAGAGTTCCGATCTCAAGAATGTTCTTCGCTTTGCACAACAGTGCCAATACTTGCAGAAATTTCCCCTGATTGGGTGAAACGCTGATTTGCGGCATACCGGCTTCGTCGATAGAACTTACGGCAGCCAAAAGCGCTTGATCTTGTAGGGCGAGTTGATCGCTTATATAATGATCTATGTTTTCAAAAAGTTTTTTATCCATTTTTTTAAATCTAAAATTCAAAGCGCTCAAGGTCCAACGTGTCAAAGCCGGATCGCTTACGAGTTGTTCGTAGGTTCGCCAGTTCCCGGTATGCTGATTCCGCATTCATTACTTTCTTAAATTCTTCCGGACTCATCGTCCGGCCGCCACCACCTTCGATCTCGGTAAATCCCATCATCTTAATTGTATCCAGGGTAGCCGCCACGCCATTGGGAAAACTCTTGCGGAAAGTATACGGAGCAATACCAATGCCGCGGTGTATAATAGCTTGCTATTATTTAGCGATCTTCCGCTCAGCGGCGCAACAAAACAAGCTTTTGCATAGCCCGAACCCTCAAATTTAAATTTATATGTTTTTCTTTTTCAACTCATCGATGGCATGATTTGCTGCCCTGGCGGTTAATGCCATAAAAGTCAGCGTCGGATTTTGTGTACCGGTGGAAGTCATGCAAGCCCCGTCGGTGACCATTACATTTTTGCACTGGTGCAGCTGATTCCAACCGTTGAGGACAGATGTTTTTGGATCGAGACCCATCCGCACCCCACCCATTTCATGAATGTCGGATCCGGGGGGTGTCTTGGTATCCACGGCGGTGACGTTAATGAATCCTGCTTTCTCAAACATTTCTTTGGATTGCGTTACATAATCTGCCACCATTTTTTCGTCATTGTCGGTCCAATCGCAAGAGATGATCAGTTGCGGGATGCCGTATTTATCTTTTAGTTCGGTATGGAGCCGCACATGGTTTTGTTCTATGGGCACCGTTTCGCCCATCATCCAACTGCTCATGTGCCAATTACCCAGGGGAGGATTTAATAAATTTTTTCTCAACTGATCACCGATCATACTCGTATCGGGTGATTGTCCTCTGCCTCCTCCGATGCCGATCGCATAGCCCCTGAGGAAATTGGCATCCTGCTTTTGCACGTTTCTGAATCTCGGAATATAGCTGTTGCTGGGATTGCGTCCATCCGTCTTTTTATCCTGGAAGCCTTCGTATTCAGCGTTGGCCTTGCCACGGTAGTTGTGCCAGGCGACAAATTTTCCTAGCACGCCGCTGTCATTTCCCATCCCATTTGGAAATCGCGATGAAATAGAGTTTAATAAAATAGCATTGCTGTTCAGCGCTGAGGCGTTTACAAAAATGAGACGGGCATAGTACTCGATCATTTCGTGCGTGTTGCCATCGATGATCCGTACACCCGTGGCCCTTCCCTTTTTCTCATCATAGATCACGGAATGCACAACCGAAAAGGGCCGGAGGGTAAGCTTTCCGGTTTTCATAGCCCACGGTAGTGTGGAGGCATTGCTGCTGAAGTAGCCTCCAAATTGACAACCGCGGTTACAGGCCGTTTGATTCTGACATTTTCCTCTTCCCTGTTCTTTATGGATCGGTTGAGGATCGGTGATATGAGCGCATCGTCCCTGTATGAGATGCCTTTCGGGATAATTTTTTTGCAGGCTCTCTTTAAAATAATGCTCGAGACAACTCATTTCAAATCCTGGCATGACTTCACTGTCGGGCAACTCGGCCAGACCATCTCTGTTACCTGCGATGCCTGCAAATTTCTCTACGTAGCCATACCACGGCTCCAGGTCTTTATAACGGATCGGCCAATCTACTGCAAAGCCATCGCGTGCCGGTCCTTCAAAATCAAAGTCACTCCACCGTTGTGTCTGGCGGGCCCACAACAACGACTTTCCGCCCACATGATAGCCACGAAACCAGCGGAATGGTTTTTCCTGAATAAAGGGTTGCTCATCGTCTTTGATGGCCCAATGAAAAGTTTCTGCCCTGACGAACCGGGCGAGTTGAAAGTCTTTGCGTTCTGCGAGGGGCACCGAACCACGGTATTCAAATTGCCACGGTGCTTTGGCTGCGGTAGGATAATCTTTGACGTGTTTTACGTCGCGCCCGCGTTCGAGGATCAGTGTCTTCAAACCTTTATCGCAAAGTTCTTTGGCGGCCCATCCGCCGCTGGCGCCCGAGCCGATGACGATGGCATCGTAAGTTCTTTTTCTGACGGAGTCAATAAGGTTTGCCATGGCGTTATGCTTTGATGTCAACGCAACCCGAATAATGTCCGGGCACGAGTTTGTAATGAAGATAATTCACCATGACTTCCCGCGAAGTATTAAATCCGCGGATGGTTTCTGATTTGATGAGGTTGAAGAAATCATGTTCTGATTTATTCTGGGAATCGGCCAGTTTTTCGAGCAGCATTTGCCGTTGGAGTTGATCGCAACCTGCAAAGGGTTTCTGATAAGCGTTTTGTGCGGCGGCATCCAATGCTGCGAGTTGTGTCTTGACGTTATCCTGAACGGCCTTCTCATAACAATTATCGATGAGTCTTTGCAAAAATTTATCCACCCCAACCGAAAGTGCACCAATCGTGTCACCGGCCGGGATGATGGTATCGGCAACCGATGCAAGAACATCCTGTTGTTCGATTGAAAATGAGGAGGGGTGCGAGTTCATGTCTGCAACGCTCCACGACCGGGCCCACACGGGCAGGGCCACGAGGCCACTAGTCGCGGCCATTATTTTTTTCAGGGTTTCTCGCCGGTTCATTTGATATGCTTTTTTGAACAGTGAATAAAGATATCAAGCGTAGGGCGGATTTGAAAGGTAAATTATGCGAAGCAGTTATCCGTTTTGTTGAGAGATATGGGGAGATGAAACATGAAGTGAAGGTCAGTTTTCCATTAGCTTCCATTGTTCAGGGTCAGCGAGTGAGGTAACATCAGCAAAAAAGGTAATGCTGCTGAAAAATCCAGCCCTTCATATTCCAGGCCCAACATTCGAATGTTGTTGTAATAGGTTTGATGGTGGGTGTAATAGTGCTTTTCAGATTGAACAAACCAAGCCTTGCCGCCCAACTTAGCTGCTAAAAACCACTTTTCTAAGAGACGTGATATTCTGCCATTGCCATCATCGAAAGGGTGGATTTTTACAAATGTAAGATGAAGCATGGAGGCAAAAAAGAAAACTTCATTGATCGTAAGATTTGCTTTCAGCAATGTAGCAAGGTCGGAATATAGTTTGTGTAACTCCGCATTTATGGTACGGGGTTCGGCTGCCACATATTCTATTTTGCCATTGGGCGTGGTGACGTACATATTGCTTGTGCGTATTTTCCCCTGTCGCGCCGCTGACAGTAAGTGCTTTGTGATTTACTCATGTGCGTACTCAAGATTGATTTGGTTACAGACTGACCGTTTTGCGAACTGATAACCATCATATAAGTCGTCGATTTTACGCGTATAGTCAGGCAAAAATTCAATGCCAAATCTTTTGTGTTTTACATACGAATCCAACTCAATATTTTCACCTTCAATCTTTGATGAGTAAACGGCAGCTACCGACGCATAATAACTAAACGATGCGATTGATAATTCACTGTCAGCCAGCTTTTCGAAATCCTGCAAAAGTGTATGATTAACCTTTAGGTTATACTCCGCCAGAAGCCGGGTTGATAATATTTCAAATTGCATCTTTTTCTCCTTTTGGAATCATGTAACGTGCTGAGGTATTTCTTTCCGTTATCCCGTTTGGTCAGGCGGTCTAAAAAAATCCGCCCGATGGGTAGTGCCACCGAGCTTACTTCAACTGTGTGCCTTTGGCGTTATGCCTTCACCTCTTCCGACTCAGTTGGCTCGGGTTCTACCGGTACTTCATCCCATTTGGCCGGCTCTTCCTGGTGGAGGTATTCAAGGATTTTTTGTTCGACTTGTTTTAGCTTGAGACCGCGGAGGTATTTTCCGTTGCGTGCAAGAACAAGCCGACCCGTTTCTTCGGAGATGGCCAGCACCAAAGTATCGGTACTTTCACTCATGCCAATTGCCGAGCGATGGCGTAAACCGAAGTGTGCTGGCAAGTGGTCGTTTTCACTTACAGGCAAAACGCATCGCGCTGCTTTGATGCGACCTTTGTAGATGATCACAGCGCCGTCGTGCAACGGACTGTTTTTGTAAAAAATTGAAATCAAGAGGCGCTTGGTCACTTCGGCGTCGAGGAGATCGCCTGTTTCAATGATGAATTTTAATTCGCTGTCGAGCGAAAAAACAATCAGCGCTCCAGTCTTAGTGGCCTTTAACGTTTTGGCTGCCTCGATCACCTGGTGTATGTCAAACTCATCATGGTAGTCGTTCCGCCAGGCGGAAATAGCACTGAAAATATTTTCGCGGAACTCGGTACCGCGCCCGATCACCAGTAAAAACTTTCTGATCTCGGGTTGAAATAAAATGATCATCGCCAGCACCCCGACGCCCATAAACTGACCGAGGATCGTAGCGAGAAGTTCCATCTGCGCGGCCCTAACAATAAGGTAAATCAGGTATAAAAGGAGAATCCCCAGAAAAATATTTACCGCCAGACTGCCGCGGATCATCTTGTAAACCTGGTACAATAAAATGGCCACCAGACTGATGTCGATCAGATCAACCCAGCTGACTTCAAGAAAAGCTATGTTAAAGACCAGAATCACATTGCAAAGTTAACCATTCACGGCAGAGGCGCAAAGGCGTGCGAGTCTGGGTAGCGTCTCACTTTTCAAGCCGACCAATCAGTCGAATGCATTCCACGGCTTCCTTTACGTCATGAACACGGAGAATGCCCGCTCCTTTTAATAAGGCCAGCGTATGAAGGGCAGTGGATCCGTTCAGCGCTCCTTCGGCATTGGTTTCCAACGTTCGCCAGATCATCGACTTTCGCGATAACCCCACGAGTATGGGTTTCCCAAGTATTTGAAGATAATCGAGGTGGTTGAGCAATTCAAAATTTTGTTCTACCGTTTTGGCAAACCCAAACCCGGGATCGATAAGAATATCCTTTACACCCAGCCGATGAAGCGACTCCAGCTTCCGATGAAAATAATCGGTGATGTTTTTGATCAGATTATCGTATTGGGTAAGCTGGGTCATCGTTTGAGATGTCCCGCGGAGGTGCATCAAAACATAGGGAACTTGAAGTGCGGCAACCGTTTCAAACATTTTCTGGTCGAGTTCGCCTCCGGAAATGTCATTGATCAAGGATGCCCCTGCCTCCACCGCAGCCCTGGCCACACCGGAACGGAATGTATCGATTGAAAGAACAACCTGCGGAAAGGCGTTGAGTATTATACGAATTGCATCGACAACCCTTTTCTGCTCTTCCGCTTCCAAAATTTCGGCTGCGCCGGGGCGCGTGGAATATCCCCCCACATCAATGAGATCCGCGCCTTCGCTGAGCATTTTTTCTACTTTCCCGATAATTGATTTCTCCTCTTCATAGCGGCCACCGTCATAAAAACTGTCCGGCGTAACGTTGAGAATGCCCATCACCTTTGGCGTACTCAGGTCCCACAGCGTGCCACGGATGTTCAGTGTTTTGTTGGTCGAAAATACTTTACTTTGCATGCCTTATGATGGAGAAAACCACCACCGAATATAAGCAGGTAATTGCCACCTGCAAAGCTTTGTTTGCCAGGAAGACCCACGACTATGGAACCGCCTGGCGGGTGCTTCGCCTGCCCTCCATCACCGATCAGATTTACATCAAGGCCCAGCGCATACGCAGCATAGAGGAAAAAGGGGTGCAAAAAGTAGAAGATCCGGTCAAGGATGAGTTCATTGGGATCATCAATTATTGTATCATGGCCATGATTCAGATGAACCTGAAGGAATCGGACAAACTGGAAATGACATTTGATGAACTGGAGGGATGGTATGATGGCGTGACAGCGGAGACGTTCCATCTGCTGCAGAACAAAAACCACGACTATGGCGAGGCCTGGCGTGAGATGCGCGTAAGTTCCATTACCGACATCATCCTGATGAAATTGCTGCGGGTAAAGCAAATTGAGAACAACGAATGGAAAACGCTGGTCAGCGAAGGGGTAAAGGCTAACTACCAGGATATGATTAATTATGCGGTGTTCGCATTGATAAAAATTTCAGAAAAGTAAGCTCGGGTTATGCAAAAATGGATTGACCAGATTTCAAGATTTTTTGTTGGGGGACTTTTTATTTTTTCCGGCCTGATCAAGTTGAATGATCCGATCGGTACGCAAATCAAGATGGAAGAATACTATGAGGTATTCACTCAGGATTTCGGATCCTTCTTCCATTATTTTATTCCGTGGGCGCTGGAGATTGGCATGGTGATGATCGTGCTGGAGCTTGCACTCGGCGTTGCCATTCTGATTTACTACCGCATGACCATGACCACATGGATATTGCTTGGGCTGATGGTTTTTTTTACTTTCCTTACTTTCTACTCGGCGTACTTTAATAAGGTGACGGATTGCGGTTGTTTTGGAGATGCCATCAAACTCACACCATGGCAATCGTTTTGGAAGGACATCATTTTGATGGTGTTTGTAATGCATTTGTTTTGGTACCGCAAACGATTCACGCCGGTGCTGCGTAGCCGCGAAGGGCATACTGTTGTGCTGGCGACTGCTGCGCTGAGCTTATTTCTGGGTGTGTATGCGGTCAGGCATTTGCCCTTCATCGATTTTCGTGCTTATAAAGTAGGGAATACGATTCCTCAACAAATGATTGCTCCCGAGCAGCCCGTGATTGAATACACATTTGTAAAACAAGGTGTGGAAACCACGTCTCTAAAATACTTGCCTGCCGAGGAAGGGTATCAATATATTTCTTCCCGGATATTGAATGAAGATAAAACGAAACCAAAGATTACCGACTATTCAGTCAGCGGGCCTGAGGGAGAGGATTTAACGCAAGCTACTTTTCATGGTGCCAAACTGATCATTGTGATCGTGGATGTTCATCAGGCTTCAACAGAAGATATGGCATCGCTGCGCAGCCTTACCCGGAATTTAGACGGCAAGGTGGAAAGCCTGGTACTCACGTCTTCCCCCGGGCAGGACATAGAGGCCTTCCGCCACGAGCATCAGTTGGCAGTACCGTACGCTTTCGCGGATGCCACGGTATTGAAGACCATTATCCGTTCCAATCCTGGTATTGCCTTGTGGAAAGACGGAACCGTGTTGGGCAACTGGCATCATCATGACACGCCAACGGCTGAAGAAATTCTCGATCTGATGAAAAAATGAAAATTTTTCTTCTTGGACTTCCCGGCTCAGGAAAAACAACGCTTGGAAAAGAACTTTCGGTTTTGTTGGGCTTGCGTTTTGTCGATTTGGATTTGGAAATTGAACAAGACACCGGGAAAAAAATCAGAGAAATATTTGAAGAACGAGGAGAAATCTATTTCCGTGAGTTGGAATCGCAAGCACTGGGTGCATGGTGTGTGTCTCCTTCCGGTTTTGTCATGGCAACCGGCGGCGGAACCCCTTGCTTTTTGAATAACATGGAGAAGATTAATCGCGCGGGGAAAAGTATTTTTTTGGATGTCCCCCCCGAAGTCATTGCCGAAAGGATCCGACACGACGGACATCAAGAGCGCCCCCTGTTGGCTTCACTTCAACCCGATGAGTTGAATGACAAAATAAAAATACTGCGTTTGAATCGGATTAATCATTACCACCAAGCCCTTTTCACCCTCTCCGGTGGAGTTATTTCGACCAAGGACGTAATGAGTATCTTAAATCAGGGCTAATCCAACGATCAGCGTCGTCCTTTCATCAGCGTCCATCAATGGTAGTATCAGCGTCATCCTCTAAATCAGCGCTCATCAGTGGTCGTATCAGCGTCATCCTTTCATCAGCGTCCATCAGTGGTAGTTCAGCGTCCATCCGTGGTAAGTGGAACTAGAAAGGGAACCCCACCGTCACCATGACGGTCGTCGTTTTATTTTGAGTCGTCACAATGGGTGAGCCCGTATAGGGTGAGTACGTTGTATTTCCTTGCCGGGCTATGCCAGTCAGGTCAATATAAAACTTGGTAGTGCGGTATCCGACTCCTCCTGAAAAGGATTGAATATTGTTATCTACATTATTCTGTACGGCCTTATACGGATTGGGCATAAAACCATAACCACCTCTGAGTCTAAACGCTTTCCAACGGTATTCTGCACCGAGCCGGTAATTGAACACCGAGCGGTACGCATTCTTGATATTTTTATTATATGCGTTGGCATCATCGGTAGTCATTCCCCCGTCTGTCTGAGCGGAGTAATGACTGGTACCATAGCCCAGGTATTCGATATCACCGGAGACAAATCCATGTTTCAAAACAAAAAAAGTAAGGCCACCACTTAGTCTCCATGGTGTGTTGAGTCCATACGTTGCCAAAACCTGATCTGTAGAAACTGTTCCTTGAGGTTGGTTTGCTGCGCCATAAGGAAAATGATTCCAGTTGGTGGCCATCCCTGCTGTGTAGGTCTCATTGAGCACATAAAAAGTTGGGGTGGCGATTGAAAACCCGGCCTGGAAGAAATCAATTGGTTTGTATATCCCGCCAAGTGTGAGGTTTAGGCCACTTCCCGAAATGTGTAAACTTTCTGCCAATGCCAAGGACCTTAGGATCGAATCACCCTGGAATGTCTCTGTGTAGGTTTTCCTGCTTGTAAAGTCCAGTTGTGAAATACCTATCCCGCCACCCAGGAACACCTTATCACTCAGGTTAATTCCATAAGAAAGGTTTATCTGGTATTGGGATCCTTTTGTTGTTACTTGTTCATGCTGGGTAGGAACCCCAAAATATTTAACAGCATTATTGACGTAATGGCCCAGGGTGTCTGGCGCATAAGTTTGATTGCCTGCAGCATTCACAAGATAATTATCCCAGGCTAATCCAGTCGGGTCATTGAAGAGCGTACCGCCCTTTCCAAACAATTGAGAGGGGGGTGCATTTTGATCGTTTGCATTGCCAACAAAATAATCGACAATCGAGCTGTTCTTATTCACACCGCCATAACTGAAGCTGTGGTTAAAGTCATTAACCCGGTTAACACTGATCCCAAATGTGCCCCCTAAAAGTTTTCCAAAGTTTTTGTCTGAGTGAAAAACAAAACTAATGCCCGGTAAAATAATTTTCGATTGTGCGTCTCCGGTAGTTGTTCCGATGTAACCGGATGAGGTCCTTGAAGAATTGTAACCAGGGGTGAAGGTAAATTCTGATCGGTTGTACATTCCCAGTCCCGCCGGATTGGAATATGCTGAGCTGTAATCTCCCCCAAGGCTTACTTGCGTTCCACCCAGTGCCTGGATTCTCGCGCTTCCGCCAGGGTTTACCCGACTAAAGGCAAGGGCAGATTCTGCATACGTCTGCGCGTTGGCTTGCAAAGAATTGAGCAAAATATAGCCCAGGAGCAATATGCCCGCATTTTTTTTCATACCGTTGAGTGAGAAGATTGACCTCGACAATAGCAGATAACGAAGAAAGACCTGATGTTATCTTCCTCTGCCACCGCCACCTGAATGGCCACCACCACCAGAGAAACCACCGCCTGAATGGCCACCACCAGAGAAGCCACCGCCAGAGAAACTACTTCCTCCAAAGGAACTTCTGCCAGCGTTTCCTGAACCTGAGCCACCATTCCAATTAGAGCGAGTGCCGCTCCAACCGGAATTGTTGCTGTTTCCGGAATTGCCCCAGGCACTTCTACTTGGGTTGCCGGTGACAATATTGGGATTGCTCTTCCATCCGTGTTGATAATATTGAGAAGTCATATTTTGGCCACTTGTTCTTCCACCAACAGGGGTTGCTCTTCCTGTTGAGCCTGTCGAGACGGAGTTTGAATGGTTATAATAACTGGCATTGTTTATAGCACCGCTGCGTGAGCCGCGATGGCCGTAGCTAGAAGTATTTCCATAATCAGCAGTCCCATATGAGGAAGAATAACCATAGCTGCTATAACCGCCGTAGCCATATCCCATTCCGTAACCCATTCCATACATGCTGTAGGGGTTGTAACCCATTCCATATCCCATCCCATAACTTCCGTAACCCATCCCATAACTCATTCCAAAACCGGAGCCCATTCCCATTCCATATCCCATTCCATAAGATCCATATCCCATTCCATACATACCCATTGAGCTGTAAGGACTTCCATATCCATACATGGAGTTCATTCCATACATAGAATTCATTCCATACATGGAATTCATACCATAGTAGTTGTTATAATTTCCATAATAAGGCGTATTATAACCTGAACCGGAATAGCTGGAATTGCTCAGATTTTGGTTAACACCCGTTGGCTGATAATTGGAAACAAAATATTGTGGGTCGTTGCTTTGGCTTCCGGTGGAATTTGAATATTCAGGATTTTCTCCACGTCCGGAATAGCTATCCGTAGGATTTATCACGTTACCCGTTGCGTTAAGCTGAGCATCCTCTGCTGCAACAGTCGCGTATAAAACAGGTCTTGCGGATACCAGTTTTGTCCTATCTTTTGAAGTGAAATACATGTCATCCGATTCCACCTGACTGTAGGCGGCCGAAGCGGCCATCAGTGATAAAGCGATCAATACTCCCGACTTGCTTTTCATAATCTTAATGTTTGTTCTCTAATGTTAAACGTGAAATCACGTTATAAGATATTTTTCCAGTCACCAAATTACAACAAAAATGGTATTATCACCAGCATTTTGATTGGTAGTTATGCCAAAAGTCACCTTTTGACGCCCCATTAAATTCCCGGTAATACAATCTCCTGTGACCATTTTTGAACGATAAAGGGATTCAAAATCGAATGCTGTCCTTATCCTGATTTATATTTGCCCCTTATTCAACCTATACACTAGCAAAAACGATACCGAAGTAATGGGAAAAGAGATAACAACACGGGCAGAAGACTACTCACAGTGGTACATTGATCTTGTAAAAAAGGCAGATTTAGCTGAAAATTCTGATGTCCGGGGCTGTATGGTGATAAAACCGTATGGCTACAGCATCTGGGAAAAAATGGTCCAGGCCCTGGACAGGATGTTTAAAGAGACGGATCACGTAAATGCCTATTTCCCGTTGTTTGTCCCCAAATCCTTTTTGGCGAAAGAGGCAAGCCATATTGAAGGCTTCGCAAAAGAGTGTGCCATTGTGACGCACTATAGATTAAAAAATTCCGCGGACGGAAGCGGACTTATTGTTGATCCCGAGGCCAAACTGGAGGAGGAGTTGATTGTGCGCCCCACTTCTGAAACAGTGATCTGGAATAGTTATAAAAAATGGATCCAGTCGTATCGTGACCTGCCCATTCTCATCAACCAATGGGCGAATGTAGTACGATGGGAGATGCGCACCCGACTTTTTCTTCGCACAACGGAGTTTCTGTGGCAGGAGGGCCACACGGCTCATGCTACTTCAGGCGAGGCGATACACGAGACACTTCAGATGCTTGATGTGTATGCGGACTTTGCAGAAAACTTCATGGCCCTTCCAGTCGTCAAAGGAAAAAAATCAGAAGGCGAAAAATTTCCTGGTGCGGTAGACACCTATTGTATCGAAGCGATGATGCAGGATGGTAAAGCATTACAAGCAGGGACATCCCATTTCCTCGGACAAAATTTTGCGAAAGCATTTGATGTTCAGTTCACCACACGGGAGGGAAAACAAGAATTGGTTTGGGGAACTTCATGGGGTGTAAGCACGCGGCTGATGGGCGCGCTGATTATGGCGCATTCGGATGACGATGGATTGGTATTGCCACCAAAGCTCGCCCCGATACATGTAGTGATCATTCCTATTTTCAGAAGTGAAGAAGAACTGAGCAAAGTTTCAGAAAAGGCAAACCCGCTTGCCGTTCAGCTTCGTAAGTTGGGATTTACAGTAAAGTTCGACAACCGCGATACCCATAAGCCGGGGTTCAAATTTGCGGAATATGAATTAAAAGGAGTTCCTGTGCGCATTGCTATTGGTCCGCGTGATTTGGAAAATGGTACCGTGGAAGTGGCGCGCCGGGACACAAAAGAAAAAAAGATAATCAGAATAGATGAAGTGGTCACCGCCATTCCGCAACTCCTCGATGAAATTCAGACAAACATTTATCAGAAGGCCCTGAAATTCAGAAATGAAATGACGACCCCCGTTGATTCTTATGATGATTTCAAAAAATTGCTGGATGGGAAAGGCGGATTTATCCTGGCTCACTGGGATGGAACCAAAGAAACAGAAGAGGCCATCAAGGAAGAGACCAAGGCAACCATCCGCTGTATTCCATTGAATGCCCCGGCGGAAAACGGAAAGTGTATCTATTCAGGAAAGCCGTCGGATAAAAGAGTTTTGTTTGCTCGGGCCTATTAGAAAAAAAGTCAATGATTATTAGTCATTGGGTGGAGACTCGTCAAGATTAACCGCGCTCTGCCAATGACTAATGACCATTTACTAATTCCCAATGACCATCGACTGAATTGATTAGCTTTGATGTTATGTTTGAATGGGCTACTATTATATCGCTTATCCTTTTTGGCCTCGTTTTGCTGGTAGTGGAAATCGTATTTGTGCCCGGCACCACACTGGTGGGTGTTTTGGGCTTCCTTTTTCTGATTGTTGGGGTGGGATTGAGTTTCCACTATTTTGGGAATCGATCTGGCTGGATCACGGTGGCGGCATCGGCAGCAGCTTCCGGATTGGTACTTTATTTTTCATTCAAAGCCAATGTGTGGAAAAGATTTGCACTTAAATCTTCGATTCAAAGTAAAGTGAATGAGGGAGAGTTGGCGGGATTAACTACGGGGCAGGAAGGGATTACCCTATCAGCGCTCCGCCCGGTTGGGAAAGCCGAGGTGGGAGACAAGACGTATGAAGTGAAAACCCAGGGTGAATATGTTTCTACGGGAACCAAAATCAGAATTGTTCAAATTTTGTCAAATCAAATTATTGTAGAACCCACAACCTAAATAACTTATGGAAGGCTTAGCATTCATTTTTATTGTCTTTATCTGTATCGTCCTTTTTTTCATGTTTATGTACTTTGTGCCGGTTGGTCTCTGGATCACGGCAGTCTTTGCTGGCGTTAAAGTGACGATCGGAGAATTGATCGGAATGCGGATCCGGAAGGTGCCACCTGGAATCATCGTCAACTCTTTGATTACCGCAACCAAAGCAGGACTGATTGTGACTACACGGGAACTGGAAACACACTATCTCGCAGGAGGCAATGTGCCCAATGTCATCCGTGCCCTCATCTCGGCAGAAAAAGCCAATATCAATCTTAGTTTCAAACAGGCCACCGCCATTAACCTGGCGGGTCGCGATGTGTTTGAGGCAGTACAGATTTCCGTAAATCCGAAAGTGATTACGACCGCCAAGGTAGCAGCGGTAGCGGCAGATGGTATTCAATTGATTACCGTTGCCAGGGTAACGGTGCGTGCCAGCTTGGCTCAGTTGGTCGGTGGCGCAGGTGAAGATACCATCCTCGCAAGAGTTGGTGAAGGCATTGTGACCTCCATTGGCTCTGCTAAGTCTCATAAAGAAGTATTGGCCAATCCAGACAAAATATCAAAACTGGTTCTTTCCCGCGGTCTGGATGCGGGCACTGCCTTTGAAATTCTTTCCATCGACATCGCGGATGTGGACGTGGGGGCCAACATCGGCGCGAAATTGCAAACCGATCAGGCGGCTGCCGATTTGAAAGTGGCCGAGGCCCGCGCAGAGGAACGTCGCGCCATGGCGGTAGCGCTGGAACAGGAAATGATTGCGAAGGCACAGGAAGCCCGCGCCAATGTAATCCAGGCGGAGGCAGAAATACCGAAAGCCATTGCTGCAGCATTTATCAGTGGAAACCTGGGCATCATGGACTATTACAAAATGCAAAACGTGCAAGCCGATACAGAGATGCGACAATCTATCGCCGGCTCTGGCAAAGGACAGCCAGGAGCTCCGAAGCCATCGTGAAGAAATTTTAAGAGCGTCTCTAAAAACTTCTTGTATCGGTAACCCCACGCTTCGCGGGGTAAATTGCCGTCGATTCTCTGGCAGGAAGATTTTGAAGAAGTACCGTTATTTGTATTTTTCCAGATAGCCGCCGCCTTGTAGAATCGAAGGCTCATCCAGCAACTGAATGGAGGACGACGGACCCAGTCAGGGTCAGACCACTGACTCAACGCCCATAGTAATTTTTTATTTGGTTTAGTTTCCAATAGCTGTACGGAACCGGGTCCTCCGGTTTCTTAAAAATTGCTTTTCAGTAGGCACCCAGATACTTCCTCAAAAACCATTCTCCCGAAATCAGCAGCAGCAACAAAAAGAAAACCCATTTCAAATCGATCAATGGGTTGAATGCTTCTTCGGTGTGAATAAGACCTTTTGCGGCAGTATTTTTCAAATCAACTCCGAGACGATCCAGTCCGCTGGCTTTATAAAATTTCCCTCCCGTATGGTCTGCAAGTTTTCGCAAGAGGTCGAAATCTGCCGTGAGGTTTTGAGATTCAATGTTTTGGGCGGTCACCAGAAATTCACCGCGCACTTCTTCCCGTTTGGTCTCGACGTCGGTCGATGCCTTATAATGGTACACTCCTTCGTTCAATCCACCGATGCGGTATTGCGTGCTGCCGGGACCAGTTACATAATTGTAACGCGTGGTTTTGCCTTTTTCATCGCGCAATTCGATTTCTATATTGTTGCCATAGACCTGTTCAAAAAGATCATTGTAAACCTGACTTTCAAAAACGACGGGCTCCGAATCATTGAATTCATTTTGAATCGGGAAGCTCCTGAATTTGCGCTTGTCTTCCTGCGTGCTCAGATACTGGATCAGTTTGGAGAAAACTTCATCAAAGGTTTCGGTCTTTTCATTTTCTGAAAACTCATTGAGGCGCCAACGCCAAATCCCTTCTCCGACAAGTACACCCGTTTTGCGGTTGTTTTCGTCGTAAGTCAACACGAGAGGACGGTCGGTGTTCACATTGCCGATGCGCTGATAGAGCAGGATACTGGCGTTTGCAGGGTAAGTGAACTTGCCAAACGGTACCGATAAGGGTGGATACCTTGAAAAAACCGCATTGCTGTTTTCCGAAAGACTGAAACCAACAAAGGAAGGATTGATCACGGGTGTGACTTCATCCCATTGCCCGATGTTTTCAAAAGTCAGGGGTATGCCCATGCCTGGCAACTGACGAATATTACTGCCAGTCCCAGTGATCAGTAAGATGGAAGAAGGGCCCTTGCATAATTTTATAAAAAGTGAATTGGTCTTTCCCTGCAGGTCGGCCACCTGGTGAAAAATAATCAGGTCCGCTTTTCCCGGTTGCAAAATAGAAGGGTCAGCCTCTTTAACGCCGGGTATGTGGAGGATAAATTCATAGTTTGAATTTTTCTCCACCACAGCGCGCAAAGCTTTGATGTCGGGATGCGGGGCGGGGGCAATCACCAGGATTTTTTTTCTGCCTTCGATCACTTCTACAAAGACGCTGGCACGGTTGTTCTTTTTGTTGCTCTCTTGACCCAGGGGCTCCACCACCACGTCAATTCGCTGAAGTCCTTTTTCGGTAGCATCCAATCGAAAGTCAAAATCAATGAGCAGATTGTTGCCGGAATTCTTTTGTTGCGCCTGGCGCTTTGTGCCCTGGCTAACGGAAACCGTCAATTCCTGATTGCGGAGACCCTGCACTAAAACTTCAGCCCGTAACGGGAACTGATTTCCCTGATAAGCAATCTTGTTGTACGCAATGTTTTTTAAAACCAGGTCTACGCGCTCGGTCGTATCACCCAGGCCTATGGTGAAAACGGGGATGCGCACGGGAGAATAAAGGGGAGAAGTTCCGGAATTATAGATTCCATCGGTAAGCAATACAACGCCCGCAAGATTTTTTCCCTCGTAATCTGAAGTGATGCCGCGCAGTGCGCCAGCAAGATCAGAGGTGGGATGTTGAAATCCGGAGGGCATCGGATCCGAACCGGCCAGATTTCTGAGGGTAACTTCATAACCACCTTCTTCGAGTGATTGTTTCAACTGATCTACTCCTTGTTTTATTTTTTGCAGGTTTAGGGAATCAGTTGTTTCTTTTATCGAAACGGAGTTATCAATCAGAAACGCCAGCGTTGGTTTCTCCGTAATGTTGTGGGTGAGTTTCAATATCGGACCAATCAACAAAAAAGCAAGGAAGGCCACCAGAACAGCGCGCAGACCAAAAAGGAATTGATTGGTGCGTTCGCTCCAGTTGTGTTTGGCGCGATACAATATCCAGCCATAGGCGATACCCAACGCGATGCACACGAGAATGAAAGCAGGGGAATACTCAAAAAGAAGTGCTCTCACCGTTCGCAGGTTTTGAATTTAATAATCATATTTCTTGCCCCACAGTTTCTTCAGATAATTTCGCAACTCCTCTTCGCGGGGATTATTTCCGGGGTCATAGAATTTTGCGCCCTGGATCGCATCGGGAAGGAATTCCATATTGACAAAATTACCTTCAAAGCTGTGTGCGTATTGATAATCCTTCCCGTAGTTCAAATCCTTCATCAGCTTGGTTGGAGCATTGCGTATGGATAACGGAACAGACAGATCGCCGGTTTCGCGGACTGTACCCAGCGCTTTTTCGATGGCGCCATAGCTTGCGTTGCTTTTGGGCGAACTGGCAAGATAAATCGCGCACTGCGAGAGAATAATCCTCGCTTCGGGATAACCGATTACATCCACCGCGTGAAAAGTGGTGGTGGCCATTACCAGGGCAGTCGGGTTGGCATTGCCGATGTCCTCGGAGGCAAGAATGACCATTCTCCTTGCGATGAACTTCACGTCCTCACCGCCTTCAATCATGCGAGCGAGATAATACACCGCCGCATTCGGATCGCTGCCCCGGATGGATTTTATGAATGCAGAAATAATATCGTAGTGCTGCTCTCCGCTTTTGTCGTAGACCGCAATGCGCTTTTGAGACACATCAACGACCAGCTCATCCGTGACGATCAGATCGCCCGGAGTTGATTCGGCAATCAGTTCGATCAGGTTCAACACCTTGCGTGCATCGCCACCCGAGATATTGAGCAACGCCTGATGTTCCCGGATAATAATTTTTCTTTTCTTTAACACTTCATCTTTTTTCAAGGCTTGTGTTGTGAGCTGGAGCAATTCTCCTTCCGACAGGGACTTTAGTGTATATACCTGACAGCGGGAAAGCAAAGCTGAGTTCACTTCAAAGGAAGGATTTTCTGTTGTGGCGCCGATCAGGGTAATGATGCCTTTTTCTACGGCGCCCAGCAGTGCATCTTGCTGCGATTTGTTGAAGCGATGAATTTCATCGATAAAGAGAATGGTGCGATTGCCGAGACGTGCCTTCTCAATTACTTCCCGGACATCTTTTACCCCGGCGCTGACGGCGCTCAGCACATGAAAAGGTCGCTTGACTTCGTTGGCGATAATATTGGCGATGGTAGTCTTGCCCACACCCGGGGGTCCCCACAGAATCATGGAAGGGACATTTCCCGTTTCGATGGCCTTACGAATGATACCATTTTTTCCCACGAGGTGCTCCTGACCCACAAGGTCTTCCAGCTTGGAAGGACGCATCCGGTCGGCTAGCGGGGGAATGGAATTCAGCAGCATTAAAAACGAATTTTGGATAAAGCCGAGACGGTCTGGTCGAGCATGTTATCGTTGAAATCCAGGTGCGTCACGAGCCTGATTTCTGTTGTATTAAATGACAAGACCTTGATTTGAAATTCTTCGGCTTTGGCAAGGAATTGTTTTTGCGTCACACCGGGAGTCAGTTCAAAGATCACAATGTTGGTGTCCACTGGCATAATTGATTTAACGTAGGGCTGATTAATCAGGGCTGTTCCCAATATTTTCGCGCGACGATGGTCTTCAGGCATTCTTTGAATGTGATGATCCAAAGCATAGATTCCGGCAGCGGCCAAAAACCCCGCTTGTCGCATGCCACCACCAAAAACTTTACGAACCCTTCGCGCTCTAGCTTCAAGGTCTTTGCGGCATGCAAGGATCGACCCGACCGGCGCCCCCAATCCTTTTGAAAGGCAAATGGAGATGGTGTCAAAATATTTTCCGAAGTCCGCCGCCTTGTCTCCGGTTTCGGTCAACGCATTAAAAAGCCGGGCTCCATCCAGGTGCATGCCCAGGCCGTGTGACCTGCTGAACTGACTGATTGCAGCAATTTGATTTAGGGTATAGAAACTTCCGGCTTCGCGCACGACGGTATTCTCCAATGAAACAACAGTGGTAAGAGGGTAGTGGAGGTCATCCGAGTGATTGATATTGTCGCCGATTTCTTCAACGGAAATCCTTCCGCGGTCACCCTGAAGTAAGCGCACACTCGCGCCACTATTGCGGGCCATGCCTCCTCCTTCATATTTGTAAACATGCGCACCTTTGTAACAAATGACTTCGTCACCGGGCCGGGTAAGAATGTTGATGCCGATCTGGTTGGTCATCGTGCCGGAGGGACAAAAAATGGCAGCATCCATGCCCAGGAGCCGGGCGCATTTTTCTTCAAGCTGGTTGATAGTGGGGTCATCGCCAAATACATCATCGCCGACCCTGGCCTGAAACATGGCATCCCGCATTCCGGGTGTGGGTTGGGTAACGGTGTCACTGCGCAAATCGATCATCAGGGGGGGAATTTTGTGGGAGTGAAATTAGTCAAATAGTCAATTAGTTAATTAGCCAATTAATCAATTAGTCAATTAATCGGTCGAGGGTTGAAGGTTTGGGGTTTCTGATTAACAATTTCATGATCCGATTAAATCTGTGGCAACACTAAGGTTTCTTTATGGAATTTTCTTAATCCTGAATCTTAAGGTTAAATTTTAGAATTATGATTAACCCGACCCCCGATTTATGAATCTTTCCGTATTGGCGTTCAGTGTGCTTCTTTTATCGCAGGTTGCGTGTTCGAGCGGGTCGTCTGCCGGGTTTACGTTGCCGGACGAGTGGACAAAAGATTTTACCATTGATTTGTATTACGGCGGGGGCATGCAGGATAAGTCCACCTCGGTTACGTTTACCTACGACTCCAGTAAATATGAAGATCGGGTGGGAACGGAAAAAAAGATCACTGCTTTTGCGTTGACCGATGCCAACCGCAAAGAGATAATGAAAAAGCTCCACGAATTGAGGGTAGACAAATTGAGATCCAGGGAGACTTCCGACACGATGGACAAGGAGTCGACGCGTATGTGTTTTGAATATAAAACCGAATTTTGTCTGACCGACGATGCGGCGTCGGAGTTGCGCAAGGATGACGCCA
>JAYVXP010000123.1:0-5512 GCA_043785125.1 Bacteroidia bacterium | reverse complement strand
GAAGAAGTGGTCATCGGCCGGGTGCAGTAAGCCGAATTTATTTCCTCCCAACCAATTCACTTGAACTGATCGAAGCAGCCGCCCTGCGCGAAGCGATGAACCAACATATTGTGGAGGATCGCGTTCCCTATGTCCGGTCATTTGATGTGTTGATTCAATACCTGGTGACCCTCGCGGTATCAGATGGATTCAAACCACAAGAAATCCTGGAAGAGATCAGGGGTACGTTTAGTTTTTCTTCCATCAGCGATGAGGAATGGAATTGGATTTTGAATTTTATTACCACCGGAGGAGCGGCGCTCACGGCTTATGATGAACACCGAAAAGTAGTCATAGAAGAAGGGTTGTATAAAGTAACCAACCGAAAAATTGCTTTGCGGCACCGACTTTCGATTGGCACGATCGTGGGTGATACTTCTTTGTATGTCAAATATGTGACGGGAAAACACCTGGGCACCATTGAGGAGTCTTTTATTTCCCGTCTCAACCCCGGTGACGCATTTTGGTTTGCCGGAAAAAACCTGGAGCTGGTTTGCATCAAAGAGATGGAAGTGCATGTACGCAAGACCCATCGCAAATCCGGAAAAGTACCTTCCTGGCAGGGTGGGAGGATGCCCCTTTCATCGCAGATGAGTGAGATGATCCGCTATAAGATTGACCAGTCGGCCAGGGGTAAGGAGAATGACGAGGAGATGATCTTTCTCCGTCCTCTCATGGATTTGCAAAAATCGAGATCACATCTTCCGCGGATGGATGAATTCCTGATCGAATACCTGCAATCCCCGGAAGGATATCATGTGATGATGTATCCATTCGAAGGACGTTTCGTACACGAAGGCATGGCAGCGCTGATGGCTTACCGCATTGCTCAAATCAAACCAATCACATTTTCCATTGCGATGAATGATTATGGTTTTGAATTGCTTTCCGATCAGGAGATACCGATTTATGAAGCAATTGAAACCGATGTGCTGGGTGCGGAAAATCTATTGAAGGACATTCAAGCCAGTATCAATTCCACCGAAATGGCGCGGAGAAAATTCCGTGACATTGCGGCCATAGCGGGATTGGTATTCAAAGGATATCCGGGTCAGCCGGTTCGGGACAGACATCTTCAATCTTCCTCCCAACTTTTCTTTGATGTATTTCATGATTACGAATCGCACAATCTTCTTTTACTCCAGGCCTTTGAGGAAGTAATGGATTTTCAACTTGAAGAAGCGCGCATGCGCAGGGCACTGGAGCGAATTGCGGGCCAAAAAATCATTATTAAAGAACCGGATAAGCCAACCCCTTTTGCCTTTCCCATCATGGTGGACAGGACGCGTGAAAAGTTAAGTTCGGAAAAACTGGAGGACAGGATTAAAAAGATGTTGCAACAGTTTGACCAGGATTTATAGAGTTTTGGCGGATGATGGATGAAGTTCAAGGAACTTTGAATTTCGAACCTTAAAATATACTTCGAAACAACAAGAACAAAGTCCCAGCCATAACCATCACTACCGGCAACGTGAGCAGCCAGGCGATCAGAATATTTCGAACGGTCTCAGGCTGAAGATTCTTAATCCCCTTACTCGCCACCATGCTTCCGGCGATACCCGAAGAGAGTACGTGCGTAGTACTTACAGGCAAGCCGAGGTAAGTGGAGACCCCAATTGTACTGGCAGCGACGAGTTCCGCCGAAGCGCCCTGCGCATACGTGAGGTGCTCTTTGCCAATCTTTTCACCGATCGTCTTGACAATGCGTTTCCATCCGATCATCGTGCCGATACCCAATGAAATGGAAATTAACAGAATAACCCACCGTGGGGAGTAGTCAGTAATTTTCTTCAGCGAACTTAATTCAGTCTTCAACATTTTCCTGTCTTTTTCACTCACCCGCGCCTCTTCTTTGCCGATGAGGGCATTGAGATTCCGGCTCATGACCACAATATCCCTGCGTATTTCAAACCGCGCTTCTTTTGAGATCAATTCTACGGAAGAAACACCACTCACTTTTGAAATGAGGTCTTCATTCATCTTTTGTGTGGACCACAACTTGTTGCGGTCGGGTTGTGAGAGCGAAGAAGAATCGATGATGTGGATTACGTTTTCAATTTTTGCCAGGCCCGGAGTAAGGGACTGAGGAGAAACGCTTTCATTCAAAGCAAAGTAGCTCGGCACAATACCGATCAGGATGAGCATAATCAGCCCAACTCCTTTTTGTCCGTCATTGGAACCATGAAAAAAACTAACTCCGGTGCACGTCAATAATAGGATTGAGCGAATACCCCATGGTGGCGGCTGGTTCTTTTTTGGCTCTTTAAAAAGACTTTCTCCATATTCTGTTTTCTTGGTCAGGTTGCGGATCAGAAACATCAGGATAATCGTCAGGGAAAATCCAAAAAGGGGAGAGATAAGCAGCGAGATTCCCATTTCCTGGGCCTTACCCCAGTTGACGGCAGTTTCGCTGATATTGGGAAGTAATGAATAGGCTATTCCGACACCCAGAATCGATCCGATCAGGGTATGAGAACTGGAACAAGGAATTCCAAAATACCAGGTGAGTAAATTCCATGAAATGGCACTGATCAGAATGGCCATAACCATGGATATACTGTGCACTACATTTTGGTCAACCAACGACTCCACGGGTAGCAAGTTCACGATGCCCATCGCTACGCCAACACCCCCCAGCAATACCCCCATAAAATTGCAGAATCCGGACCAAATCACGGCAACCCAGGGCTTTAGGGAGTTGGTATATATTACCGTTGCAACCGCATTGGCGGTGTCATGAAATCCATTGACAAACTCAAATGCGCAAGCCGCAAAAAGACAAAGGATGAGGAGGATTGAATAGGAGAGATCTAATTCAAACATGACGTAGGTTTAAAGGATTTCCGGGATAATTTTCAGTAGGCTAAACTATCACGATTTTCAAAGGTAAGGCCGCACGCCATGCCCAATGTTAAGGCAATATTAACATTTTTCTTTGTTGCATTTCAGGAAACCTGACTGCCAGTCACACGGTAAAAGCGGCTGAAATTGGCTAAAAACGTAAATCAGTGACCTTCAACTAAATCCCTGTCTTTTTCCTATTCTTGCATATTCCTGCCTTATGATAATTGAGATTTCCGGTGAAAAAATGGAGCTATTGTGGCAAAAGGCTGCTTGGCTGCCCCTTCATAAAACCTTGCTGGTGGCCGATCTGCACTTTGGCAAGATTAACCATTTCCGAAGGGCAGGCATTCCTGTTCCCGCCAAGGCCAATGATAAAAATACAGAAACCTTGATTGATTTATTGAATCAAACCAAGCCGGACAGGGTTATATTTTTGGGTGATTTATTTCACAGCCACTACAATGAAGAGTGGACGGTTTTAGGTCAGATTTTAGACCATTTTTCAGCCTGTACATTTGAATTGGTACGCGGTAATCACGATATCCTGAGTCAACTTCAATATGAACGCCACCACATCAAAGTACATGAAGATGGTTTATCGCTGGGCAACTTGTTTTTGACTCACGAACCTATGGAGACGAAGCAGCAAGCAGTGTACAATCTTGCCGCTCACATTCATCCGGGAGTACGTCTTCTGGGAAAAGGAAAACAGACGCTGACTTTGCCCTGTTTTTATTTTGGAAAGAGTCAGGGAATATTGCCCGCATTCGGATCGTTTACCGGCATGGCCCTGGTCAGACCCAAAAAGGAGGATCGGATTTTCGTGATAGCTGAAAGAAAAGTACGACCGTTGATGAACACGGACCGTTGATGAAGCTGATCTCATTGATGGATGACCACTGATGCACACGGAGGAAATTGACTACACTGATTCACTACCGATTACGTACTCACCTTCTTCGCTTCGGTTTGCTGCCACCGCCACCGGAGAAGATGAGTCCCAAGGAAAATTCAAGACCTGTAAAATCAATTTTTGCATTTCTGTAATCGACGGTGGTTGGGGCACCAATGGTGGAGGTGCCGCCGACATAACTTCCTGACAGTGGCATTTTAGATTGGCCGGATAGATAATTTGTTTCTATCGATATGCCCAACTGATTGGTGACGTAGACGGTAAGTTCAACTCCACCCTGGTAGCCAAAACCAGGATGATTCTGAAAGGAGAGGGTTGAATTGGCAACGGTCCAACCTTCCTTTTCCCTTACGGCTTTATCGATGTTGCCGTAATTTAATGTCTGGCCAAAGCCATAAAAGAAGAAAGCGCCCCCCTTGATGTCAACCTCAAAACGCTGACCCTTTATTTGGAATGCTAGTTCAGCGGGAACAAAGGCGGTGAAGTTAGGACCGACAAACGGGGCGTTGCTTTGCAATGGGAGATCCTTCATGCTCAATCCAGACATTCGATAAAGCGATATGCCGGTTTGTAGTACCAAAAAGCGGTTGATATTCACACCCAATCCCCGAAAGGAAAAAGGACTGACCGGCGTGGAGAAGTAGCCGTTGCGGGGGATAAAATACGAAAAAGAAAGCCCCACATTCTGAGCAGAAAGATGGAAGCCAGCACCAAGACAGAACAATAGAACGATGTATTTTTTCATATGTTTTGTATTCAGGATTTAGAATTTAAGGAATAAAATTGATCTTGTGCGAAGGTAACGCAAACACCACAAACCGTGGATATCCAATCGCTAAAGTAAATTCCAAAAAGTAGTTACTTTGCATCAAATTCGACTTAATGCTAGGCCCACCCTTGTACCTGAAGATGACGCTGGACAAAATAAAAGGATCCATATTTTTACTGCTTTTTGTTTTTCTCTCGGCGTGTTCAGCCCGAAAATCAGCTGCTGATTTGATCATTCTGGGTGGAAAAATTTATACGATGAATGAAGCGGCACCGGTAGCAGAGGCCATTGCCGTTATCGGAGATACCATTGCCTTTGTTGGTGACTCAGAAAGTGTGAAGAAGTGGCAAGGTGAAAAAACAAAAACGATCGACCTTCACGGGAAGACACTAACACCCGGCTTTATAGAATCCCACGGGCACCTTATGGGGCTGGGGTATGGTGAATTGACTTTGGACTTGACGCACATCAGAAGTTATGAGGAATTGGTTGACAAAGTAAAAGAGGCAGTAACCAAAGTGCAACCGGGAGAATGGATCGTAGGCCGGGGCT
Organism: Bacteroidia bacterium; assembly: GCA_043785125.1. Taxonomy (GTDB): domain Bacteria; phylum Bacteroidota; class Bacteroidia; order Cytophagales; family Cyclobacteriaceae; genus ELB16-189. The sequence continues at coordinate 395 of JAYVXP010000123.1, read as the reverse complement.
GGCACCAGGACAAATGGGACAAAAGACCGGCGAGGATGATAAAGGGATTTCAAACCCATCACCTTCTTAGCGCTGTTTCACCCGATAACCCTGTGTTCCTTCGCCATGCCAGTGGTCATGCCGTATTTGTCAACGACAAAGCGATGAAGCTCATGGGCGTAAATCCGCTTTCTATTGAGAAGTTGATAAAGAATTTGAACGGAGATGGCGAGATTATCCGCGATGAATTAGGCAATCCGACAGGGATATTCAATGAGGGGGCTCAGGCGATTGCTACGCAATTTATGCCAAAGCACTCCCTGAAAATGGATTCAAAGGCCCTTGACCATGCTGTGTCGGCGTGCTTGCGCAATGGCATCACGAGTTTTCATGATGCGGGTGCGAGCCGGGAGACC
>JAYVXP010000122.1:0-5557 GCA_043785125.1 Bacteroidia bacterium | reverse complement strand
TCACTCACAATTACCAGCATCTCCGTTGCATTGGTCGCGCCGCTGGGCGCCGTCTATCTCTTTGGTTTTACTGACTTTACTGAAAAACTATTCACCGCGCCGGACGCCTGGAAAGCATTTGGCTTTATAGCATTGCTGGCGTTAATGAGTACGGCGATAGCGGTTTCCCTTTTCAATAAATTGGTAAAAATGACAACGCCCCTGTTTGCCAGTTCGGTCACCTACATTATGCCAATCGTGTCGGTGATGTGGGGGGTTGTGGATGGTGAAAGACTTTTTGTCAGTCACTTCATTGGTATGGGTGCGATACTTGGAGGAGTCTATCTGGCAAACAGGAAATGGAACTAAGTCAAATGACGAATTCTGAAACCTGAATACACATTGTGGCAGGCAAAACGCCGTATCAATGACCGCCTAGATCAACTAAACATTGACCTCAAGACCATTTGTGCTGCGTTAGAGTTTACATCACCTGAGGAGATTACATTTTACTCGGCGCGGCATACTTGGGCTACGGTACAGAAGCGATCTGGAAAATCTACCGAAGTTATCCAGGAAGGACTTGGTCACAAGAATAAGGTCATAACCGAGATGTATTTGGCGCAATTTGATATAGAGGTCCTAGATGAGGCAGATGAATTGATCTTGGCAACCGGACAGCAAACTAAAGTTCAAAATCCACTGGAAATCAGATTCAATTATTTCTTGGTCCAGAAGTAGGTCCGAAATTCCCTATGAGCCGCAGCGATGCCCTTTTGCTTACCATTCGCCCAATTTAATAATTTTGAAATAGAGTTTAAGGAAAAATGGATCTTCAGACGCTTCTTCGGCTTTACGAGGCAAATCGGGCTAACGATATCAATAGCCATGTTGCTGACCTTAGGAATTTTGTTTGGGTAATCAATCGACTCGTTCACGCACTATACGAATCGAAAGTTATCATGCCTTCCTGGAACCAATATCTTGAAGCGCTTTTAATCCGATTCTCCTGGGGTTGCTGCTCTCTTTGTGGGTTGGCAGAGGGTACTAGAATGCGAACTCATATTGAGGATAAGGATATTTCGTACCCTGATTTACCAACTATTTATATTAGCGCGAGAGCTATAATTGAAACCTATCTGGTTACCTATCATTTGAACTTTGAAAGGAAGAACAAAGACGAACTCGATTTTAGGAATCAGCTTTACACACTGAGCGGCCTTTGCATGCGGCAGAAATTTCCAACACCTACGGAAGAAGGGAAGCAAAAACTTCAAACCGAGAGTCTACAAATAGGCGAGCTAAGGGAAAAGATCAAAACGAATATCTATTTTCAAAGTTTAGCACAGAAAAGGCAAAGCCAACTGCTCACTGGCGATTTTGCAAAGGAAGTCGGTTTCGAAGAACTCATTCGAAGAAGGGGGATAAAAAACATGGAGTTCCAAATGATGTGGCGGCTTTGTTCAAACTATGCCCATTCCGAATACATGGGAGTATTGCAATTGCCGGAGTACATAAAGAACAGGACCGAGCTGAACGCTTCAGTGCACATGACGATAACTCAAATCATGATCGTTGCTGTCTTGCTAATTCGGGATCTCGTGGCAGAATTTCCTGCGGCAAGCATAGTATACAGCACGTTAAAAGAAGAGTATCGTGATAAGGCCCAATTCTGGGGTGATCTGGCCAGCCTTGAGTACAAATAGAATAGATTTTCAAATCAAGGTCGTAAATAACTAGCGAAGAAATTCAATCTTCAATAGCACCGTCAATTTTTTCTTCTAAATTTCTTAATCGATCTAAGAACGAGCTCTTAGCTCCATCTATTATTTGAATCTGCATATCAGAAACAATTGTTATTGAGTTCAGCGCCATAATCAAATGAAAAAAGAGATGCTCTTCCGAGCGTTTACCAATCATTTCGATCGACATTTTTGAATAGTGCTGAAATTGAGAAAAGAACTTAAAGCCAATAAAAACAGTCACATATTTTCGAAAACCTCTTCGCGTCATCCGATCCCATTTCTTACTTTCTGTCAGAAATGAACCACCACTTGAATATTCTTCCTTAGAGTCAAAGTAATCTGGTAATGAACTCTGTCTAAACTCGCTGGGCTTTTTGAATCTCAACCCTGCATCTTCACTCTTGAATAAATGACCGAATAACTTCTTTATTTCCAGGGTTTCTTGTTCGAATTCTTCGCGGCTATCAAAGATGTTGGGGATACTCTCATTGTATTCACTAATCTTTGCCTCTAATCTGCTAACTTCTAAAACTGAATTAAGGAAGTCCTTTTCCAGCAGGTGTAGTTCATTGGTTAAACTTGCTTCCGACTTTTCCAGCGGACTGGCAAACGTAGACAGATAGCAAAAGGTGAGGAAATCAGAGAGACATGACCGAATTACCAAGCCAATTGGTTGAATCATGCCAGGTTCGGTTTTATACAGCTCAAAGAGCGGGATTAATCCAGCGACGTTGAGGCTGGTCCTTTGAAGAAAATCATTGCAAACTTTTTCCATGACAGATAATTTCTTCCCCGACTTGACTTGCTCAACAGTAAACTCGTCCACAATAATGTTGTACTCCTCCAGAAAGGACTTCAGGATGGCAACAGTTTCAGGATTTCTTGTCATAAAAAAGTACCTTCTATTATTCTATTTCAGCTTTTTTGTTCACCTACACAAGCTCAACTAGTATTTGGTTTCTAGTTCCTCCACAAGTTTGTATAGCTCCATTGACCGCCAAGCAGGCATCTGAGCAGCTACATGGATCGTCTTGCTAAGATCCTTGTGCCACTGGTCAATGACCGTGGTCATCGTCTCATTAGCGATTTCTATTTTGACTTCCTTGCTCGATAGGACGTCATTACCAATTAGAACTCCTCCGAATGGAGATTGATTGGTGAAGCAATGAAATTGTGAATCTTAACCAACAAAAAGCGTAATAGGATCACTCACTCTTAATAAGTTTTTGCCGCGTTTGCACGAGCCATTCTCGAAGCTTTTTAAGCATAGTCGTGACTTGAGTATTCTCTAACTTATCAAAATCCGGAATGTCATACCAAGGCTGAAAAATAGCCGCCCCAAGCCAACCACGAGTGTACTTGTTCGCCCGAATAAAATTCAAAAGCTGTACCAGCTCCACAATACATTCATTCAAAAACGAATACGAAAAAGCCTTATACTGTCGAGCTTGAAGGTCAATTCCGGCGTCAGAAAACGTATCGCCATTCACTAACTGCCCCACCACATCAGGATTGCTGCCGAATGAACCGTAAAGAGCAATATGCCTTGCTGCGCCGATCTGGTTCAGAAATTCATCAGTAATATCATCTATCTCAAGAGGTGTCCCAGGAGACTCATTCTTTAGTAACTTTTCAATGTACCTCTGCAAATCAACCTTTTCATTACTTCTAAATCTGTACCAGTATTTGAAAAGATTTTTAAAAGAGTCTGGCCATTCCTTCAATCTAAGCGCCTTTAGCTCTTGCCACTTGCCAGAGTGACCCCATGCCTTAAAATTCAAATGCCAATTCCCCTTTGAAAAACTGGCGATAACGAATTTCTCTTCGTTCTTCAGTACCTGATCTCGCCAAATAAGCTGATTGTCAAAAACGATTCGTCCCCTAAGCGCAAGGAAGCATCCTAATATGTGGTATGCTCCGGTATAATAATTATTAATTGCGGGACCAAGCAATTTGTCTTTTAGACAGCGGTCGCCTGCCGCAAGATAATTGGCGCTTAAGAAAAGCCCTCTAAACGCTGCCCTGAGAACGTAGAAGCCGAAGTACTTCCTTTGATAACAATCAATTTGATTTTTGTCCTTTGGGAAAAACCTGGGTTCAAGTGTCAGCTCTTGGTCAGAAATGCCAATCAAGCCGGGCTTAACTTGCCTCTCGTTAATCTGCCTGAAAGTTTTTCGAATAACAAAGTAAAACTGATTCATTATCTAAATTCAAAAATCAAAGTTCGTAAATGAATTCGGTTTTTGACTACCGAAGCGACCCTGCCTAGTATCTTGGTTAGAACCAAATTTTGGAACAGGGTAATTGAGGAATAGAAGCAATGACTTATTCCCTAGCTAGGTGTCATGAGGTTCGTCACCTGATATTGACTGACTGGTACCCGGAGACAAAATTTGAAAAAGCCATTTTGAATTCTCTCAACTCCCGTCCCGTGAGAGAACCAGGAATACTGAGGATGAATGGATACGATTCATCAGAGATTAAGCGTCCTCCGCCATAAATTGAAAATGCTTGCTCCCTAGCACAATTTACGCTCTTACATTTCACTTCGGTACACCAAGCAGCATAAGTTACACCGCATTTGTACGAATAGGAATTTGCAAATCCATCGTCGGTGGAAATATCATTCATCGCAACAGAATTAATTTGAGAAGTGACACAGTATGAATCAAGCGCAATACCTTTAGCTTTCATTTCCTTTTTTTGCTTTTTATCAAAATAGTAGTCTCTGACCGTCTCGCAATTGTTAATTTCTAATAAGCCAAAGGTATTCAAAGTCATTTTAGTAAACTGCTTGCTGCCACTTGTGCCTATTTGAGGATGTGTTGATAGCAGATTGTTCATAAATTGTAGGGCTAAGCTATAATTGCCCGTGGCCATCAATTTGACTTGGTCGTTGTAAGCATCTTTGTTGCTTTGATTTCTCAATCTTCTCAATTCCATGTTAGCTTTTTCCAAATCATTCCTCGTTAGCGTAAGCTCATTTTTGATCTTGTCGTTGTTAATTACTTCCGCTAGCTTTTGAGCGAAATCACTTTTATCAATCGATATAGCAGCCTTCATATAATACTCGCCTCCATCCCATTTTTCCTCCAGAATTTGAAGATTCGTTATTCCCGCAGTAACTGTAACAATTTGCTCATTGAAATTTTGCGAGAAATTCTTACCCGCTTCGGAGGTAGCAAGGATTTGTTCGCTCCTAACGTAAACTCCAAGTTCGTTTAACAGCTGGGTTCTAAGCTCATTGGTCACCATCGTTCGGCAGCTGTTTTTACTGTCCATCTCACTTGCCCTATATGTGTACTCACGCACAAAAGTCTTTTCCTGCCCGTAAGCATTACCTGTGGTGCAGCACAAGAGCAATAGCAAAATAAAATTTAGAGTATTCTTAGGATTTTGTGCCATCTTAAATTATTAGCTGTAGTAAGCGAAAGGATCGAGAATACCTACTAAAAAGTAGAGTGAAGAAAAGCTGTCTTGAACCTAGGCCAGCAGAAACTGAAAATCCTTCAATCCACGGGTGTTGTGCGATGTGCTTGCTACTTATCGGGGGGTGAGATCCGATGTTTCATTTTGTATTGTTCTAATTTCCAGTTGGAATATTCAAGATCGTTTTTCATCTCTTTAAGCTTCTCTAAAGTTTCCTCCAACTTTCTTTCAGCGTCTCCCTTTTTGGCATTGAGAACTCCAATGAAGATTAAGCCAGCAAAGAGTAATAAGCTAACGGTCGCAATTCCCCACATCTTAATAGGTCTAGCGTGTAATGTAGATTATTTTGAGCACTCTGTTAGCTTGCATCTTCCCAGGGTGCATCTCAAATTGTCGCGTTTTTG
>JAYVXP010000121.1:0-5600 GCA_043785125.1 Bacteroidia bacterium | reverse complement strand
TATCTGGATTTTGACCGTAAAAAAAATATTACGCCGGAAGGAGTGTACAAAATTGATTCAAAGGCAGTGGATCACATTGATTCAGTGGTGACGATGGCACTCAAATATAATATGCACGTGAGCCTCAACCTTCACCGCGCACCCGGATATTGTGTAAATGCGGGGTTCAATGAACCCTATAACTTATGGACCGATCAGACTGCGTTGGATGCTTTTTGTTTTCATTGGAATATGTGGGCCCAGCGGTATAAAAATATGTCGCGCGAAAAAATAAGTTTTGACCTGGTCAATGAACCCAGTATGCGCGAGGATATGAACGATCAGCATTCCAAACGGAGCACCGTGCCAGGTAGCGCATACCGTAAAGTGGCGCAAGCGGCGGCACTGGCTATTCGAAAAGAAAATCCAAATCGCCTGATCATTGCCGATGGAAACGATGTGGGCAGCACCGTAATTCCTGAACTGATTGATCTTGACATCGCTCAAAGCTGCCGGGGGTATAATCCTGCCATTATCTCACACTACAAAGCCCCGTGGGTTTACAAAGAAAAAGATGCAGAGCACTTGCCCGAACCGAAGTGGCCTGGACAGGTGGGCGACAAATATTTGGACCGTTCTTTATTAGAGGCTTATTATGAACCGTGGATCGCGCTCGCGGAACAGGGAGTAGGTGTTCATTGTGGTGAATGTGGTTGCTGGAATAAAACGCCGCATGCCGTTTTTCTGGCGTGGTTCAATGACGTACTCGACATTTTGTCTCAACATAAAATTGGCTTTGCGCTGTGGGAATTCATCGGCACCTTCGGAATACTCGACTCCGGACGCACCGATGTCGCCTATGAAGACTGGCACGGACACAAGCTGGACCGGAAACTGCTGGAATTATTAAAGAAATACTGATCCTAGATTTTGATCACTGTTTTAATAATCGGATTGTGGTCTTCCTGGGTGATCCTGACATAATAGATACCCGGAAAAAAATCAGAAACAGAAACCGTTTCTACCCCGTTCGGAAAAGTCGACTCCTTATAATATATGCGTTGTCCGATACTGCTGATCAGTTCTATTCTACAAGGGCCCTGGCCGGTCTGACTCACTGCGATATGTAGAACATCATGCATCGGGATGGGAAAGAATTGCACTGACTCGTCGTTGGAAATACCCGTTATGAAAAACGTGTTGCATGAAGCCGGTGCGTCACAGGCGGCGAGGCTAATGGCCTTCAATAAGGACCGGTCATTGCTCGAATTCAAATCTTCACCCATTTCCCATATCATCACGCCTTTCAATCCATTTTCAATTACATACCGAACTTTTTTTCTAATCGTTTCCGGACTGTTGAACACCGTTAGATTGACGTCGTCGCGGTCACACGACAAGCCGGGATACGTATTCACGATATCACTGTAAGACAACGCGGTGGCCAGACCGCCCTGGTCTGAATTAAAGCGGTATCCATAAAATGGTAATCCGATTACGATTTTTGAAAGATCGGAATACCCGCGCTGGGCCCAGTAATTAATGGCGTCGAGCATGTGTTGATAGCTCGAATGATTTCCATAAGGACTTTCAGTCCAGGTACCGGTTTGGTCATACACCATCAATTGAATCCAGTCTGCAACTTTCAAGGCTCCTGTATTATAGTAGTCTCCGCTGTAGCTTCCAAATCCGATCGTTGCCGTAAGATTAAATCCGTGACTATGCAATGATGAAGCCAATGCCCGCATCAATGCGCCATAATTTGAACTGTCGGAAGCCGATCGTATCCCTTCCCAATCGACATCAATACCTTGGAGCGAATGGGTTTGGCAAAAGGTTACACAATTGTTGGCAAAAGATTGTCTGGCAGATGCCGAAATGGCCATGGCAGCGAATGTATTATCGCCTCCACCGGAGACGCTTAGAAATCGTTGCGTTCCGGTTGAAGCTATTTTGAAAGTGTTAAATACATTGGGGTTGTCAACAATAATATCACCGTTGGCATTGGTTTGGGCAAATGCATAGAACGTATGGGTAAGTTTTGTATAATCTACTGTGGCCGGATCTCGGTATGAAGGAATGTATCCCCCCACAACGGTGCCGCAGGTTTGGGCAGGTAAGGTCAAATAACTACCCAGCAGGATGAATAAAAGTAAGGAGTTCTCTTTTTTCATAATTTTTTTCTGTGCGTGTGTGTGTGCTTACTTAGACACATTGGAATTACACATTAAGTATCGCTGACCCAACCCACCGGGTACATGGTGCCAAAGCCGTTTAAAAGTTAATTCTTATTTGTGAGAAAGTAATCGTGGAAAATTCAACTGATTCACTTAGCTTGAATGCCTAATCACCCTAATCAAAATTCAAACAAATCATTATGAAACGCAGAGACCACATCAAAGGATTAATGCTTCTTCCCTTGGCCGGAACGGTTCTTCCAATCAATTCCCTTATGGCTGCTTCCATCGAAGGAATGGACGAAGTAACCACTGATCCCAAACCAAATATTTTCCAATCCATCGGTGTTGAACCGATCATCAATTGCCGTGGCACGTTCACGATCATCGGTGGGTCCATCGAGCGCCCCGAAGTCCGGGCCGCCATGGAGGCTGCATCAAAAGACTTTGTCCAATATGACGAGCTAGCCGACGGAATTGGCAAGCGTCTGGCCGAGGTGACAGGAGCGGAATGGGGGATGGTTTCTGCGGGATGCGCTGCGGGAATGAAACACATAACCGTTGCATGCGTGACCGGTGGAAATCCGGAGAAGTTGATCCGCATCCCAGATCTTGCCGGTTTCGAAAAGACGGAAGTGATCATTCCACGGCACTCACGAAATACCTATGATCATTCTATCCGCAACGTGGGTGTAACGGTCATCACGGTTGACACGTTGGAAGAACTGGAAAATGCAATCAATCCCAAAACAGCCATGATCTATCTTATGGCTTTTGATATCGCATCGTCGGAAGCAATAACATTGGAAGCCGTTGCCAAACTGGCAAAACCCAGGAATATTCCGATCCTTGTTGATGCTGCTGCCGAGAATCTTACCATTCCCTGCATTCACTTACAGCGTGGTGCCACGGTGGTGGTGTACAGTGGCGGCAAAGCGATTTGTGGTCCGCAATGCGCGGGATTGGTACTGGGTAAAAAAGATATTTTGATGTCGGCGTGGCAGGCGAGTTCACCTCACCATGGCCCGGGGCGCGACAACAAAGTAGGGCGTGAAGAAATGATGGGAATGTTGGCGGCAGTCGAAGCGTGGATTTCTCGTGACCATGTAGCCGAATGGAAGAGGTGGCTTACATGGCTTGATACGATCGCAAAAAGATTGTCGAAGGTTGATGGTTTGAAGACGGTGGTGCAAGAACCAACGGATCTCTCCAACAAGAGCCCGGTTCTGATTGTATCATGGGATCCGGACAAACTCAATATTACCGGGGAAGAAGTAGCGGAAGAGGTCGGTCACAGCAAACCCAGGATCGCACTCGGTGGTTACACAGAAGGAAGTACTACTTCTATTCAAATTACAACGGGTCAGATGCAATCCGGACAGGAGAAGATTGTGGGCGACAGGCTTTTTGATTTACTTTCTCAAAAACGCAGTCCGAGGTCAACCGCTATGGCCGCGGCATCCTCCACGATTAGTGGCCGATGGGATGCGACCATTGATTTCTTTAGCAGTCAGAGCCAGCATACGTTAATTATGGAGCAGGATGGCAATTGGATTCAAGGCTTACACCAGGGAGAATTTTCTACCCGCGACATGGTGGGCACGCTGGAAGGAGATCAGATCAAGCTTCGCAGCGTTGATCGACACACTGCAGATTCAATCACGTTTATTTTCTCAGGTACCGTTACCGGCGATGCCATCTCGGGCCAGATTCATATGGGCGAATACCGAACCGCGAAGTTCTCGGCCAAGCGTCACATTTTCAAGAATGGGCGTCAAAAAATAAAAGTTCCAAGTGGCCCGCCGCTGGCGACTTGAGTTACTATGGTTTAAAATGTTTAAAAGAAATATTGAAATGATAAATCATTCGGTCGTCAACAAAAGTGTGTTGCAGTATGCTGTAACATTCATTTTGATTTTTGTTGCTGTTCTTGTTCGGGGTCAGGAGATCGATCTCTTATTAAAAGGAGGTCATGTTATCGATCCAAAAAATCAGATTGATTCCAAAATGGATATCGCTATAGCGAACGGAAAAATAGTGCTGGTGGCGTTGGACATCCCCGTGAAGAATGCCAGGAACGTGGTTGATGTAACCGGGCTATATGTTACACCCGGACTGATTGACATGCACGTTCATGTTTTTCAGGGTACGGAACCGGATGCCTATATCGCCAACGGATTAACCAGCCTCCCACCGGATGGTTTTACTTTCAGGGCAGGCGTGACTACCGTAGTGGATGCAGGAAGTTCTGGCTGGAGAAATTTTCGACAGTTCAAAAAACAAACCATCGATCGGTCGCAGACTAGGGTCCTGGCCTTATTAAATATAGTGGGAAATGGAATGGTGGGACGGTTTGAGGAACAAGATGTGACCGACATGAACCCGGTCCAGACAGCCCACATGATCAAGCGGTTATTCCCGGATATTATCGTTGGAATAAAATCAGCACATTATTGGGGTGATTTTACTCAGGTGGATCGCGCCGTCGAAGCCGGTAATCTCGCCAACGTACCGGTGATGGTAGACTTTGGGGAACACAATCCTCCGCTCTCGATTGAAGCGTTATTTATGAAACACCTGCGCCCGGGAGATATGTTTACCCACACGTTTTCTTACGGCCCAACCAATCGGGAAACGATAGTTGATGAAAACGGCAAGGTCAAGCCCTTTGTATTTGAAGCACAAAAAAGAGGGATCATTTTTGATGTGGGTCATGGCGGCGGCGCCTTTTCGTGGCGACAGGCTGTGCCCGCCATGCAGCAAGGATTCAAGCCCAACGTCATCAGCACCGATTTGCATGCCGAAAGCATGAATGGCGGAATGAAAGATATCACTAATGTCATGTCTAAATTTCTGAGCATGGGAATGTCAGTTCAAGATGTGATTTTGCGAACTACCTGGAACCCTGCCAATGTCATCAATAGAAAAGACCTGGGTCATCTGAGTGTTGGCGCTGAGGCCGATGTGGCCATATTCAATATTAGAAAGGGAGATTTCGGATTTATTGATGTGCGCAAAACAAAACTGAAAGGAACCCAGAAACTCGAAACCGAGCTCACTATTCGTGCAGGAAAAATTGTGTGGGATTTAAATGGGATCAGCACCCCGCATTGGGATGCGAAATAGAACGCAGCAATGATTTATCAAGAAAAAGCATCCCGGGTATTAATTGGCCTTGCACTGAGCCTTTTGTCCTTCTTTACTCCGGCCGTCGTACACGCGCAACAATATGAACTTTTGATAAAAAACGGGCGTGTCATAGACCCAAAGAATCAAATTGACTCCAAGCTGGATGTGGCCGTGAAAGACGGAAAGATTGCCAAGGTGGCCAAAGATATTTCGGCATCTGAGGCAAAAAAAGTAATCGATGCATCCGGTTTTTTGGTGACCCCCGGACTCATTGACATTCATACTCACGTTTTTGTTGGAAGCAAACCGGATACT
>JAYVXP010000120.1:0-5610 GCA_043785125.1 Bacteroidia bacterium | reverse complement strand
TATTTCTGTTTGAGTTTGCTGATTTGCGACATCGCCATTTGTAATTCCTTTTCCTTGCCGGCAAAATGATTGACTGCCTCTTTCTGTACCTCCTGTATAGCCAGCTTCTTCATGGCCTCCGGATCATTGCCTTTTCCCGCCATGGTCTTGTATTGGTCCAGTTGATTGGTTCCACCCTGGAACTGTTTCACATCTGCACCACCCATTTGCATGGCTTTATTCTCCAACGATTTGTTAAGCACTTTTACACTGTCCAGATTGCCTTTGGAGATTTGTTTTAAGTCCTTTGAATAGCCATTGACCTGACCCATTTCACTTTGCACCTGTCCCAGTTGCGCTTCATTTTTTAGCTGGCCCATTTCCTTTTGTGGAGCTCCGGTTAGGCTGTTCATCTCTCCACCCATTTTGCTAACCCCATTCAACTCATTTGAGGGAAGGTTGAGATTTGAATTGGGTAACCCACCCGTGTTCATTCCAGGAATCTGGAGATTGCTGTTGAGCCCATTTCCCTGGCCTAAAGGATTTGTACTTCCCGCAATGGATCCTTGGGGAACATTGAGGTTAGGCAATGTTCCTGCATTCATTCCCGGTACCTGGAGATTAGGGACGTTTGCATTTCCGGGCAGGTTTGCTCCTTGCCCTTGTCCTGCTTCCTTATTAACCAGAGCCAGTTTTTGGTTGACCGTGTTTTCTACTTTGTTGATGCTGGCATTGAGTTGCCGGAAAGGCTGGTTGACTTTATTCTCCAACTGCACCAGTTTGGCCTCCGCTGCCTTGATGTCTTTTACAGGTCCTGCTTTGTTGATACTATCGAGCAGGTGCTTGTAAACTGCCATGGAAAGGTTGAGTCGGTTCAGGCTGTCGATGCGGTGAGTTAGTTTTCTTTTGACCGAATCAAGTTTACGATGATAGCGGACAAGATCAGGTCTCAGGCTATTTGGTATATGAACCAGCCTCGACGGCAGGCGCCCGGCGCCCGAGGCTATCCATTTTGTGGTTAATGTGACGCGATTGCGAAAGAAGTGTGCTATCAGCAATTAGGGTATTTTGATTGGTTTTTTGTTTGGAAGAATCACTGAGGTTTTGAGCCAACAAAGGGCTGGTCAGGCCAAAGGCAAGGAGAATAATTGCAAAAACTTTCACTTGCTGAAATATCTGAAAAATAGGCATGAATCACGAATAAATTGACGGACCTCAGTCTTATATTCATTTAGTTATGTAGACGCTGGGAAATGTTTTTTTTTCATCACTAGCTCAGGCCTTAATTATTCTTGATTAGAAAATCCGCAAGACTATTATGGATTAGGGTTGCTTTCATAGGGTCATGAGTCACTTTGTAAACTTTTTTTTCCAGATCAAAACCAATAAAATCACCGTCTTCCAAATCTTTGATATGGAAGTACTCCCTATTGTTGACTTCAACCGAATATACTTGAGATGGATTTAATGATTTTTTTTCAGTTGGGCTTAGAATGTCTGATATTCTGCTATTGATTATAGGATCCATATATACTTTTACAAAGTTTGATACATTAATTTCTGTGATATCCAATTTGCGATTCTTAGGGCCCTCAATTGAATAGCCATTTATTATTCCAAATGAAACATAAATACTATATTTCAAGTATTGATGAGTAGCTACATTAAAAAGCTTTATACCGGACAATTTATAGTTACGTTCATTCTTTTTGAAAAACAGATCATGCACTTTTGGGTTAAATGAAAAGCCAATGTAGTCGGGGATATCGCTAAGCCCAATTATTACGCCCCTAAATAGGCCTTCTCTTATTTGCCTTGCAAATATTTGGGAATCGTCAATTGGTAATTGTTCAACTACATTGAGTAACAATCCAATTTCCCAATTTTCAATTTTTGTTCTCCTGAATAATCCAAACATCAAAATCAATTTTAAAAATTTGAAAACCAATTATAATTCCCAAACCATCCAACATCGGATTTTATATCTGGCTTTAAGAAACGGTAGCGATTGGGATCTAACAATGAATGTTGAATTGTGTTCAGTTTAACAACATTTATTCGATTGTTCACCACCCAATTGGGCAATTTATGAAGTCTTTGTAGCCGTTGCGAAATGAATAGATGATGAAATTCCGTACTAATTCTTTGAATACCCGTAGATGTTTGTATATACGCCAAAGTCTCAGTACCACCCATTGCAGCCTTAAATTGTGCAAAGGTTTTTCCACCTTGGAAAAGCCTTCTACCAACTAAAGCTACTTCTCCAGTCAATTTTGCACCTACGCCTGCTATTCTTCCAATTGGTATTGCCATTGCCAAATTAACAGTGGCATCGGCCATGGATTGTTTATAACCATAAAAATCTTTTCCTGTGAAATAAGTATTTACACTATTTGCAACAATAGCAATAGTCTCCTGCTGAAATTCATTTTTTTCTATCTCCTATAGCTCAAAACGAATATTGATTAGTTTCTTCGCTTGTTTATTTCCCGGACCCAACTCTCTATTAGCACAATATCCTTCCCTAATTCGACGGAATTGGGGAACGGCGAACTTTCAGCGGCGGAATTGTCATGTCCCGGAAGCCATCTTGAGCACTTGGTCATTCCGGCGTCGAAAATTTCACAGTCCTTCGCTGTGATGTCAGCCAGTAGCTTAACTTTCAAAGTCTGTACGCTAGGTCGATAACGTTCTAATGCTCCGCCTATAAGGACTTCTTCAAGTGCACGCTCCCAGGTCTCCCTAATCAACCCATAAACATGAGCTGCCTCCTTTTCATAAGTTTCCTTGGCGGATGTCTTTTCAATCTTTGCCACTTCTTGTAGTTTTCTTTTTAAGACGCCTATTCGGTCCTTGACTCTCATAGCCACCCAAGGCAAGTCTGGTGAAGAAACACCCGCGCCGTCATGTTCTCGGTGAATATATTGATGCGATATGTCAACTTTCAATTCCTCCGCGATTTGGCTAAGTGTGCTTAAAAATACAATGTCATGCGTAAAAACAATAACTTGTCGACCCTGGGCTGCCTCTACAAGGCGGCGCGCTATTCTTTCTCTCCAAAGGTGATCCAACGAAGAGACTGGATCATCGAACAAGATTCCTGACAGGTTAGATGCTGTGCTAAGTTCCGCAAAGAATGCAGCGATTGATAGCGCGCGCGCTTCGCCTTCGCTAACGACATCCTGAACTTCTATATTCGTTGCACGTTTAATTACGAGTTTGTGATACAAAGCGCCACGAGATGCACCTGAAGGTTGGAGGTCTATCTCCAAATGATCAAATCCAAGTTTTTCTAGTTCCCTATGAAAAGAGCTGATCAAATGTTCGGTAACTACCTCCTTTGTCACTTCAGTACTTTTCTTAGTGAGAGCCGTTGTGCCAACATCTCCGATGCAAACAGTGTAGACAGCAATTTGTTTTTGCCGTTCAATTTCCCTTGTGATAGCTGACAGGCTCTCCTGAAGTGCCTTCCTTCCTTCAAGTTCCGCGAGTTCCTGTTGAAGCCTTCTGAACTCTGCTTTGTCGACAGCCGCGGAAAGAGACTTGATTCTTTGCTGGAGGCTTTTTTCGACTCGATTTAACCCCGCTAGGTCCATCTTGAAATCCGACCCGGCAATCTGCTTGTTTGACTCGATCAACTTGGCAATAGATCGCACTCTAGATTCAAAATCTTTAATCACCTTAGTTAATTCTTTTGTCACCTCTTCATTTTCGAGGTCGAGTTCAGCCAAGACATCAGACTCTGACAATTCTAACCCCAACGATTCATTGAGTTCATCAAGTCGTGCCTCTAAGTCCGCCTTGGCTTCTGCTACATCCTGTTGAGCAGACGAAGTCATAAGTTTCTGAAATGATGTGAATCTGTCAATCGCGTCATTGTCCAACTCCTGCTGGCATAGCAGACAGCTAGCTCCTTTCTTCATAACAGGGAACTCATTTTTTGGGTATGCTACTTTCGAAAATTCCGAAGCAGAGTTCCACAAAGCTTGCCATTCCTCAGAACCTGTTCCCTCCAACCTGCTATAAGTTAGAAATTTTGCCTCTAGGTCCTTGGCAACCTTTCCCTTTGCCACCATTTCGAATTGGCTTTTTTGGATAGCCAACAAATTCTCGTTTGACAGCAGATGGCCGATATTTGCTAAATCGTCGCGGAAGGATTGAATTCTTTTCAATCGAAGTTCAAGTTCGCGTTTGTTCTTTCCCGAATCTTCATCACTCAGTTCTCTTATTTGCCTTTTGAGCTCCTTTGCCCGCTCAAGATCTTTTTGCGGCAAATTTGCCTTCGCTCGTATCGTGTCTAAATTGGTTAACGCATTTATTTCTGAGATTAGGGCATAAGCTGTGGTACCTGGTGGGACCGCGGGTTGAAATTCTTTTCTATTGAGTTCTTGTCGTTCCTTTTCTAGGCCAGTTCGAATTTTCTCGCAACATGCAGCAAGTTTGTCAAATAAATCCAGGCCAAATGGACGAAAGGCAACGTCAGTTTTTTGGCTCAAGTAGACCGTCGCGCAATGACGATCAAATACGCTCACATTTCCCAATGCTGGGTCTTGATTATCTGAATCAGTCCAATTCCACTTATAGTCAGCGGGTCCGATTGAATAATTCAAGACAACAGATGGTCTACTTGGAGCCTTATCCGAAAGAACATTGCCAAGTATGTCCTCGGATCCTCGTGCGCGACAAGCCTTCTTCAGTACGCGAGTGTATCCGCTCTTACCAGCAGCATTTTGTCCGTAGACTATTGAAAGGCCCTTACCAAACTTGATTGTTTGATTATTTGCAAGGGCATTTACTCCCTTTTCATGCGTTAATGTGTTCAAGACAACTGCTTCAGCCACATTTGACATACTGGGAATGTGCTCGGCAGAAAGTGGATTGAACGGTAGCTTGTCGGCCAGCCCATGAGCCCCTTTGCAATGGGCCAATAGCTCATCGAAATCATCTTGATCAAGGCTTCCCTTTAGGACTAGGAGTCTTAAGGCCTCCCGTTGCCAATTTGGTCTTGATTGAGACCAGCTAAGTATTTCGTTGAGTACATCCATGGTGCATAAACATTCTCCATGTAATAATACCAAATTCCGGGCTGACTGTTATTGGAAAACTCGATTCTCAACGCTACAAAACACTTATACTCGAAACATAAATCGCATTAATGTAAACCGGCATAGATAGTTTAAACTTTGAGAAACGGATTTATACGGAAAAGGACCACGATGTCATGGGTTGCATGATACCGCAGTTTACGTCCTCGACTCCATAGCAATGAGTTCCACCTTACGGCAAATCAAGAGAAGGTCGGACGTTTGCTCAGCCAAGGTCAAGTAACTCGTAGATTATTCAAGTTAAAATTGGCTTTCAGGGTTCAATTACTTTTGAACAATTCTCACCGATTGAGATAATTGTGTAGTGGTGTCAGGATCTTAAAAAAAAGAACGCAGGACTGGCAAGAATTCTATAGTTATGTTATAAGATATTATCAGTTTATGTTATAAACAAAACAACATTCTGATAATCAGAATGTTGTGCATCTTTGCGTAGCCCGTAGGAGAATCGAACTCCTGTTACCAGAATGAAAATCTGAGGTCCTAACCGTTAGACGAACGGGCCATTTTCTTGAAAAAGTGTCGC
>JAYVXP010000119.1:0-5630 GCA_043785125.1 Bacteroidia bacterium | reverse complement strand
CAGGTATCTTGTTAAAAGGATGAATTTCACAGTAAACGTTGAGTTCCCTTACCCGGCGGGCGATAAGCTGTGTGTATTGGGAGCCAAAATCAAGAATTAAAATCTGGTCTGACATGTGCAAAAATAACCCTGAATCCTCAATAGAAAATGATTCAGTGAATTTATAACTGTGATACGCCAAAAAAGTGTAGTGTCTCAGTTTGAGGATTTGGGAGCGCTTTAGACGAATTCAAACCGAGACTACCAAAAAAAGAACGAATTAGACTGATTATAAGGTTTTTTCCAGTCACTTGGGGGTAATTCCTAGTCCTCAACACCGTAGCAATATTCCTTGAGGTAACCCACCGCATCGTCCTCCCCGGCAGCCAGGGCTTTGGTCAGGCACCGGCACCCTTCTTTATCGTTTTTTAATTCCACCAGCGCTATTCCCTTATGGAGCATCGCTGTTTTGTTGTTGGGTTCTATTTTCAAAGCAACCGTTGCGTATTTCAACGCTAACTCGAATTGTTCTTCCTGCAAGCAAAAAGAAGCGGCGTACAGGTAAGGCGGAAGAAAGGTTACATCAAGGGCAATTGCTTTATTCAAAGACAATAGCGCGCTATCCGCATGGCCCTCGTAATATTGAGCCATACCCAAATACATTTCCGTTTCAGGGTCATCCTCAACAGATTTGACAAACAAGAGATCTTTCTTGGCAAGTAGGTAGTTCCCTTTCTCAAGAAAAACAGATGCTCTCCATTTTATAAGTTCGTGATTTGCGGGCTGGATTGCGATTACATGGTTGAGGTCTGCGAGTTCGAGATCGGTCAATCCCAATTCTTTGTAAACAAATGCCCTCAGAAGAAAGGCTTGCAAGTTGTCGGGATTTGCCGGAATAAATACATCCAGATCTTTTATGGCCAAGGCCATGTTATTGAGGCTGTAATAACAAACAGCGCGTTTATAGAAAATAGGGTTAACCAGTTTGGAATCCGCTTTGGAAAAATCAATGATTCTGGAATATTGTTTAAGCGCTCCTTGAAAATCCTCATGATTGAGGAGGGTGTCGCCTTCCGCTTCCCATCCCTTCAATTTTTCATCTTGCGAATGGGCATTGAAACCATTCAACAAAATGAAAAACAGGATGATGCTCCTAATCGGCATTCAAATATATGCAGTTGGTTTTACCCTAACCAGATTGACCACACGTGATTAATTGGCTACAGCCTTGTTGCGATCGCGTTTGCGTTCATTCTCATTCAGGTAAATTTTCCGAAGGCGAATAGACTTGGGCGTTACCTCAACATACTCATCTGATTGAATGTATTCGAGTGCTTCTTCCAAAGAAAAACGGACAGCTGGAGCAATGCGCATTTTTTCATCAGCGCCGGAAGCACGCATATTGGTAAGCTTTTTAGTCTTGGTGACATTGATTACCAGATCGCCTCCGCGGCTATGCTCGCCGATAACTTGTCCTTCATATACCGGATCGCTGGGATCAATAAAGAATTTTCCTCTGTCCTGAAGGTTGTGTAAGCTGTAAGGAATGGCCTCACCTTGCTCCATACTAATCAATGATCCTGCAGTCCTTCCGGCAATATCGCCTTTGTAGGGCTGATATTCCTTGAATCGGTGAGTGACAACCGCTTCTCCTGCAGTAACATTCATCAAATAGCTTCTCAATCCGATAATACCCCGTGCTGGCATCAGGAATTTCAAAATCATACGATCTGCCTTGGGCTCCATGTTGGTCATCTCCCCTCTTCGCATGGATACCGTTTCGATGGCTTTTCCGGCTACCGTTTCTGGCAAATCGATGGTGAGTTCTTCAATGGGCTCACATTTAACGCCATTCATTTCTTTAAAAATAACCTGAGGCTGACCAATCTGAAGTTCATACCCCTCACGACGCATGGTTTCAATCAATATCGACAAATGCAATACACCTCTTCCAAATACAATGAAACTATCTGCAGAGCCTGTTTCGCCCATCTTCATTGCCAGATTTTTTTCCAACTCCTTGTCCAGCCTTTCTTTGATGTGACGGGAGGTAACGTATTTTCCTTCCTTGCCATAGAATGGTGAGTTGTTGATCGTGAAAAGCATACTCATGGTGGGCTCATCGATGGCAATCGACTTGAGGGCTTCGGGTTTTTCAACATCGGAGACCGTGTCACCGATTTCAAAGCCTTCGATTCCAACAATCGCGCATATCTCTCCTGCCTTCACCTCTTCTACTTTCTGCTTTTCAAAACCTTCAAAAACATAAACTTCCTTGATGCGGCTTTTCACAACACCACCGCCATCGCGTTTTACCAAAGCGATAGGTTGTCCGGTCTTGATCGTTCCACGCTGGATTCTGCCGATCGCCACGCGACCGATATAAGATGAATATTCGAGCGAAGTGATCAGCAATTGCGTTGGCCCCTCTTCGATTTTGGGCGCCGGAATAAATTCAATTACCCCTTCCAGCAAAGCAGTGATATCAGTCGTTGGATTTTTCCAATCGGTACTCATCCACCCTTGTTTGGCTGAGCCGTAAAAAGTGGGGAAGTTCAGCTGGTCTTCCGTCGCATCCAGTGCAAACATCAGATCAAAAACCGCTTCATGTACTTCATCCGGAGTACAGTTTTTCTTATCTACTTTATTGATGACCACGATTGGCTTCAAGCCCAGTTGCAATGCTTTTTGCAAAACAAAACGGGTTTGTGGCATGGGGCCTTCAAAGGCATCCACCAACAATAAGCAACCATCGGCCATGTTCAATACGCGCTCGACTTCACCTCCAAAATCGCTGTGACCGGGTGTGTCGATTACGTTAATTTTATAGTCCTTATACCGAACGGAAACATTTTTTGCTAAAATGGTAATCCCACGCTCACGCTCCAGATCATTGCTGTCCATAATAAGCTCTCCGGGGTGCTCGTGGGCCTTAAAAAGATGTCCTGCGTGTAGTAGCTTGTCCACCAGCGTGGTTTTGCCATGGTCAACGTGTGCGATAATCGCGATATTCCTGATTTTTTCAGCGTCCATAATCCTTTCAGTGCTCCGAATTTTGATTTAAGGCCGCAAAGATACTCTTAATTTGATTAGGGAATGTGCCAATGGGCCAATTTTCAATGACGCAATCGAATTGGCATATTAGCTAATTAACCCATTGACTATTCATTGCGGAATCGCACGAAGGTGCCCATGGGCAAATCCCTTCCGTTTTTTGATTTGAGATAGAATTCTCCGTATTCAGGATCTTTTGTTTGAAAATGGGTGGTCACTACATTCAGTCCCACGATGGCCGACAGTCCGACGGCGTACATGGAAAGGATGAAAAATGCATCCTTCGATTCGAGTAACTGGCTGGTGAGATAAATCAGTTCGTTGAGCTTTTCCTGGAGCGTCCACTTCTCGCCTTCCGGACCGCGACCATAAGGAGGTGGATCCATGATGATGCCGTGGTAGCGATTGCCTCTCTTGACTTCACGCTTTACAAACTTCAAAGCGTCTTCATACACCCAGCGGATGTCGGCCAACCCATTCATTTGCATATTCTGATTGGCCCAGTTCAAACCGGGACGGGAAGCATCTACATGAATCACCTCTGCACCGGCCGCGCGGGCCACAACCGAAGCCGCACCAGTGTAAGCAAAAAGATTGAGCACCTTTGGTTTTTCGATTCTCCATTGACTTACCGTATCGTAAATGAAATTCCAGTTTTCCCCTTGCTCTGGAAATATGCCAACATGGCCAAACCCGGTGAGCGCGAGCCGGAGACCAAGGTCCAGCGCCCCATGTTTATAATTAACCTGCCAGCTTTCGGGCATGCCAGGATTCCTGTTCCACCCCCCTTTCACTTCGTCGGTGACGCGAAAATTATCCGACTGTTCACGGGCAAAGCGCGCAGTCGCAAGCTTCTTCCAATCTTCTTCAGAGAGTACTTTTTGCCAGAGTGCCTGTGGTTCGGGGCGGATGAGGGTATACTTGCCAAAGCGCTCCAATTTTTCAAAATCTCCAGAATCAATCAACTCATAGTCTTTCCAGCTTGCGGGATGTAATAATTTCATTTTGTAAATATAGGTTTCGGGTTTCAGGTTTCAAGCCGCCAGGGGCATTGAGTTCCTATTCTGCGATTGATTCCTATCCCAAAAAAATAAACCCGTAACTTGTAAATCGAAATTCGAATCCTGAAAAGCTGAGAAATGAAACCGGGTACAGTAATTACAAGCACACAGAATCCAAAAATCAAGAGTTTGTTATCGCTCGAAAAACCGCGTGAAAGAAGGAAACAATGCTTGTTTATTATTGAAGGAAGGAAAGAAATCAAAATGGCCATTGAGGCTGGATACAAAATTGGCAACATTTTCTATTGCAACGACGTGATCACGGAGAAAGAACTGGGAAGCCTGGCCGAAGACAAACTGGTGATTCCCGTCACGAAGGAGGTATTTGACAAAATCGCTATTCGTGAAAACTCCGGCGGAGTGATCGCCGTGGCGGAAATGAAAGTACACCGGCTTGATCAAATCCAGTTAAGCAAGAATCCTTTGGTACTCGTGCTGGAGTCGATTGAAAAGCCAGGAAATTTAGGTGCCATTTTCCGTACTGCCGACGCAGCGGGAATTGACGCGGTGATCATCTGTGATCCACAAACCGATTTTTACAATCCCAATGTCATTCGTTCGAGCTTGGGTTGTGTGTTTACAAAACCCATGGCTTCGGCCACCTCGGAAGAAACCATTGCATGGCTAAAGAAAAACAAGATCCAAATCTATTGCACCTGCCTGATGGCTTCGCATCCTTACCACCAAATTGATTTTACACAACCATCGGCTATCGTGATGGGTACGGAGGCGACAGGATTATCGGAGGTGTGGATCAGCCACGCGGATGCCAATATTATTATTCCCATGATGGGTAAAATTGATTCGATGAATGTCTCCACTTCCGCCGCGGTGGTGGTCTTTGAAGCTTGCCGTCAGCGTGGATTTGGGGTCAAATCCTAAGTTATCTATGTTTTATCCCCTTTACGGTGACACATTTGACCCATTTCTGTATTTTTAAAAACAAATATCCGTTTCCCAGTTATGAATAAAGAACAGCTTTCGGACCTAGAACGGACGTCCCGCGAAAAATTTCTTAATACCCTAGCAGAAAATTATCTTCTTCAGGACGCTATTCTCAATGCTACCGAACTTTCGGTGATTTCAGCGGACACGGATTGCACCATTACCAGTATCAACCGGGCTGCGGAATCCCTGTTGGGCTATCCTTCTGAAGAGTTAGTCGGAAAAAGAAAACTAACCATCCTGCATGATGAATCCGAAATTGCCCAGCGGGCTAGAGATCTTACTGAAGAATTAGGAGAACCAGTTTCGCCCGGTTCTGAATCCCTGGTGGCCAAAGTAAAAAAAACCAGGACGGTGGACCGGAGGGAATGGACGTACATCAAAAAAAATGGATCTCGTTTTCCCGTCATGCTATCCCTTACGGGAATTTGGAATGATGAGGGGAGACTTTTTGGGTACCTGGGCATTGCCACAGACATTAGCGAACTGCAAGAACAAAATCGCCAGCTCAACGATTTTGTACACATCATTTCGCATAACCTCCGTTCACCGGTGGGGAACATCGGTGCGTTGGTTTCCCTCCTGGACCGT
>JAYVXP010000118.1:0-42486 GCA_043785125.1 Bacteroidia bacterium | reverse complement strand
CCCGTGAGGAAAATTGGATTTAAGACTCTGCTTATAGCAATAACCTTGCTAAATTCTTCCGCTACTTCAATATCCACTAATTTCAAAGTCGATACGGTAGTGATTGATCCCGGTCATGGGGGCCGTGATCCCGGCACGCACGGGGCTTTGGTAAATGAAAAAGACGTGGTGCTGAAAATATCTTTGAAAGTGGGAAGCTTTATTGAAAAGAATTATCCCGGCGTAAAAGTCATTTTTACCCGAAAAGACGATCGCTATATGCCCCTGGATGAACGCGCAATCCTGGCCAACAAAAACAAGGCAGATGTTTTTATATGCATCCATGCCAATGCAAGTCCCAATGCCACTGCCTATGGTACCGAAACCTATGTGATGGGCATGCATAAAACAGAGAGCAACATGGATGTAGCGAAAAGGGAAAATTCGGTAATATTGTTGGATGGAAATCACGAAGAACGATATGAAGGATTTGACCCAAAAAGCCCCGAATCGTATATCCTTTTTTCCCTTGCGCAAAATGCATTTCAAGAAAGCAGCCTGACATTGGCCGATAAAATTGAAACGCAATTCAAGGCAAAAACCGGAAGGTACAGTCATGGCGTAAAGCAAGCCGGGTTTTGGGTACTTTGGCGCACTGCCATGCCCAGTGTGCTGGTAGAGGTTGGCTTCCTTACCAATAAGAAAGAAGAAAAATTTCTCATTGAAGAACAAGGTCAGGACCAGATTGCAGCCGGCATTTACCGGGCATTTAAAGAGTATAAAACCCAAATCGAATCCGTAAACTAAGACAAGTGAAAAATATTAGCAAAGAAGTGAGTGTGGGTCTTTTCGCAGCAGTTGCTGTGGCACTACTCTATCTCGGATTTTATTTTTTAAAGGGTGTCGATTTTTTCTCCTCCCGGTCACTCTACTATGCGGTTTATGATAATGTAGACCAATTGGCAATTTCCAATCCGGTTTTGGTAAACGGATATGCCGTAGGCCGGGTAAGTAAAATCAAGATTCTTCAACATAAACAGAATAAAGTTTTGGTTGAATTAGATATAGATTCACAAGTAAAATTGGGCGATTCCACCAAAGCCATTTTGACCAGTGAAATTCTGGCGGGCAAGTACATTCTCCTTTCCATCGGTACGGTGACGAAAATATTGAAATCCGGCGATACAATTCGGACGGAAGTAGCCAAAGGATTGTTTGATGTGTTCACCGCCACCGCAGAGCCGGTTGCAGACAATCTTCAGACCACGCTGCGAAAGTTTAATACGGTAATCGACAACCTGGCTGCAAATACCCGACAACTGGATACAATTTTTATGAAGTTGCAGATGACGCCGGGTTTGATCAATAGAACATTGATCACGGCCAATGGAAACATTCAGGATTTATCAACAAGCTTCAGGGCGGTAGCGGAAAATCTGAACGGTACCTTAAATGAATTAAAGCCTACGCTGAATAATTTCAAGACATTGTCAGACTCATTAAAAGAGTTACACATGAATCAGACCCTCATGAAAGTGCAGTTGACCCTGGCGCATATCAACGAAACGCTAGCCAAACTGAACAAGGGAGACAACACCGCGAGCAAACTGCTTACCGAGGATTCATTGTATGTCAACCTCAACAAGTTGTTGGTCAATATGGATATCATGGTCAAGCATTTTGACAAGAACCCCAATCATTTTCTAGCCCCACTCGGGAAAAGCAAGAAGAAAATTGAACGCGATCGCAAGAAGGAGGAAGCGCTACGGAAACCCGCGGCCCAAAAGAAATAGCCATGGGCAATGATCTTGAGTTTAATAAGAATGAAGACAAGCTCACGCAGCTCATGTCCCAATTAAAGGACAAAGCGAAGAAGATAAAATTGGGAGGAGGCGAAAAAAAAATTGAGGAGCAACATCAAAAAGGAAAGCTCACCGCCCGCGAACGCATTGAATACCTCACGGACAAAGATTCTGAATTTCTTGAGGTGGGTCTTTTCGCCGGAGAAGGAATGTATAAGGAGGTGGGAGGATGTCCATCCGCAGGGGTGATCACCGGCCTGGGCTATGTCAAGCATAGACAATGTGTGATCGTTGCTAACGATGCTACGGTAAAAGCCGGCGCATGGTTTCCCATCACCGCCAAAAAGAATCTTCGCGCCCAGGAGATCGCCATGGAAAATCACTTGCCCATTATTTATCTGGTAGACAGTGCGGGCGTATTCCTACCGATGCAGGATGAAATTTTTCCAGACAAAGAACATTTTGGAAGGCAGTTCAGAAACAATGCCAGGATGTCGTCAATGGGTATTATCCAGATCGCTGCGATTATGGGAAGCTGTGTTGCGGGTGGTGCTTATCTGCCCATCATGTCTGATGAGGCCATGATTGTGGACAAGACCGGATCCATCTTTTTGGCCGGTTCTTATTTGGTGAAAGCAGCTGTTGGCGAAGAGATCGATAATGAAACCCTGGGTGGTGCTACTACGCACTGTGAAATCTCCGGTGTGACGGACAATAAGTTTCCCAATGATCAGACCTGCCTGGATCACATCCGTGATCTGTTTGATAAAATGGGTGCCGTCACCAAGACTGGATTTGACCGACGTGCGGCGAAACCCCCCAAGGAAAAGGCTGAAGAGATTTATGGGCTGCTACCTGCGGATCGCGCAAAACCCTATGATACACGGGACATCATTAAACGGCTGGTGGATGATTCTGAATTCGATGAATACAAAGCGCTTTATGGCAAAACGATCCTCTGCGGCTTTGCACGTATGGAGGGTTGGGCCGTTGGCATCGTCGCCAACCAGCGCAAAATGGTGAAGACAAAAAAAGGAGAAATGCAGATGGGCGGCGTGATCTATTCCGATTCCGCCGACAAGGCAGCGCGGTTTATTATGAACTGCAACCAGCGGAAAATACCGCTGCTCTTTATTCAGGATGTCAGTGGATTTATGGTTGGAAGCAAAGCCGAGCAAGGAGGTATTATTAAAGATGGTGCGAAGATGGTCAACGCCATGGCCAACTCTACTGTGCCCAAGTTTACTGTGATGATTGGCAACTCTTACGGAGCCGGCAACTATGCGATGTGCGGCAAGGCGTATGACCCCAGATTAATTTATGCATGGCCAACAGCACAAATCGCGGTGATGAGCGGAAGCGCTGCGGCCAAGACCTTATTGCAAATTCGCGTCAGTACGCTGAAATCGCAAGGGAAAGAAATTTCGAAGGAAGAGGAAGCGCAAATACTGAAAGAAATTACGGACCGTTATAATGAGCAACTGAGCCCCTATTATGCTGCGGCACGATTGTGGGTTGATGGCCTGATCGATCCCCTGGAAACCAGAAAAATGGTGTCCATGGGAATTGAGGCGGCTGACCACGCACCTGTGGAGAAGTTTAATGTGGGTATTATTCAAACATAAACTCAGTTTTAATTATCGTGAACGAAACTCAACTCAAGGCACTGGTTTCTCTGCTCGAGGATGACGATAAACATATCGTAAACCACGTTGAAGAGAAAATATTGTCGATCGGGACATCGATCATTCCTTTCCTGGAAAAGGAGTGGGAAAGCAATTTTAATCCATCGGTACAACAACGGATTGAAGACCTCATTCATACCTTGCAATATGAATTGCTGAAGGGTCGCCTTACCGACTGGTATAACGGTAAAGATCAGGATTTACTTACGGGGATGTGGATCGTGGCCACATATCAGTACCCGGATATTGAACTCGGCAAGCTCAAACAGGAGCTGGAGCAAATTTATTATGAAACTTGGCTGGAGTTTCGCCCCGATTTATTTCCGTTTGATCAGATCAAAGTAATTAACAGTGTGTTGTTTGGGAAATTAAAATTTGGCGCCAACACCAAAAACTTCCATTCACCAGGTAACTCAATGATCAACGTGGTGCTGGAGACCCACAAAGGAAACCCCATCACGTTGTGTGTGATTTACATGCTTGTAGCGCAAAAATTGAAACTTCCTGTGCAGGGTGTAAATTTACCAAACCTGTTTATTCTTACTTACAAAGATGCGCAGACCCAATTTTATATCAATGCTTTTAACCGGGGCTTGATTTTCTCAAAGCAGGACATTGAGAATTATATTAACGAACTGCACCTGGTGCCGCAGAGTTCGTTCTTCGAGGCCTGCAGCAGCGTAGACATTATTCGAAGGGTTCTTCGTAACCTGGTGATGTCTTTTGAAAAAATGGGGGAGCATGCCAAAGCTGAGGAAGTAAAATTGCTGCTGGTGGAAATATCCGACGGCGGTGATTTGGGTGTGTGAAGCGCGCCGTTTGAAATTCAAATCCTTATTAGATTGATCCGCGAAAACGACGTTACTTCTTTCTGATAGAACAACCGATGGCCCGATTCATCGGGATTTCAACTTGTTGGCCTGCCAGGAGGCGATCGATACTTATCTTAAGGTAGTTCTGTTTTACATCCGAGGCTACCTGTGGATTGTCATCCAATGCCCCGGAATAGACGATGACGAATTGGCCACCCACATTTCTTACCAAAAAAGCCTCAGGACTTTTTTTGGCACCAAAAATATTCAATGCCACCTGATCCTTGTCCGCCAGGTAAGGCACATGCAGCCCCCAACTGGCGTATTTTATTTTCATCTTTTCGACAGACTCATTAGGGTCAGCATTGGCGTTGATCAGGAGAAACTGAACTTTTCCGGAATACAATTCAACCAACGACTTAATTCGCGCTGTATAATAATTGTCGAACGCACATTCATTGCTGGTAAAGATCACCACGATTCCCGGGATGGAGGGGTAACTGTCCAGGGATACCGGGCTTCCAGCCACATCGGGCAACGTAAAATTTTTGATTGCCGATTGACTGAAGGCAGTAATGGAAAACGCAACAAAAGCCAGTGCGGGAATAATTTTCATTTTATGAGGTTTGGGTATAGACCAGAACAAAATCAATTTCGACAGCATACTTCAAGTCAATCAGGCGATCCTTGCTGTTGATGAGAATATTTCCATGCAAGTAACCCATTCGCTCCAGGACAAAGGGCTCGATCTTCAGATTTTTTGAAAAAGAAATAGCGCCTTGACCGTGTATTTTGTAAAGGGCCTCTTTAGCGCACCAGTAGACGCAGTTTTTTGTAATGTTTGTACCGGCATCCTTCAATTCAATGGGATTGAAAACGCGCGGCGCGATTCTGAGTAGTTTGTCTTTGGGCTGCTCGACATCAATACCCACCGCCTGGAAATCAATTTGTGCTGCGACGTAAGGGTAAGAATGCGAAAGCGAAATATGATGAGAATACTGATCCAAGGAAGGTTTTCCAAATTCATCTTTGAGGAGGCCCTGGTAAGACAGCCCTGCTTTTTCCGCCAACGTCTTTAATAAGATTCGGCCACCCAGCCACTCGAGGCGTTTAGAAGGACTTACAATATTTTCGGGGCAAACCTCTGGCTGGGCTAGGGTAGCGAGTGTCGCCTCCGATTCTGTAATATGCCACAACGCCCATCCACATTGGTGACCGGTCCATTCTATTTTGTGTAAGGGCATTGTTTATCACGCTTTATCACACAATTTTGGTGAAAAATTTGGTAAACTAATACTGTTGATTTACCAAGCCACGATACGATGACCAATGTCAACGTTAAGAAAATCCATTCCCTTACGGGGCATACCGATTGTGTTTATGCGCTAGAGCAGGGCCATTCCTCCAATTTGATCTTTTCAGCCGGGGGAGATGGATTGATCGCCCTGTGGGATTTAAGAAACCCCGGCGAAGGGCAGTTGATTGCCCGTTTGCCAAATTCTATTTATGCTTTGCACTATTTAAAAGAGTCGGATTGGCTTGTCAGTGGTCATAATTATGACGGCATCCACGTATTGGATTGGAAAGAAAAGAAAGAACTCCATTCAATTCAACTTACAACGTCGGCTATTTTTGATATCCAGTCATTTGGGCACGATCTTTTTGTTGCTTCCGGAGAGGGACATGTTACCGTCCTGGATATCCGTACTTGGTCAGTTCGAAAACGGGTTATTTTTTCAGAAAAAAGTGCCCGGGTTCTGGCAGTCAATCCGTTGTTGGGGGAATTGGCCGTGGGTTACAGTGATCATTCCATCCGGGTTTTTGCACTGGATGATCTGGCCCTTAAATATGAATGGTCAGGTCACGGAAACTCAGTTTTTGCGCTTTCTTACACACCCGATTTCAAAACACTCCTGAGCGGTTCGCGTGATGCCCGGCTCAAGGCCTGGGATGCTACGGCAGAATACCGGCAATCCGGGGAGGTGGTGGCACATCTTTATGCCATCAATCACATCGCTTTTAGTCCGGATGGCAAACATTTTGTAACTTGTAGCCTGGATAAATCGATCAAGGTGTGGCAGGCTGATGAACTGAAGTTACTCAAGGTGATTGATAAGGCCCGTCATGCAGGTCATGGTACTTCGGTCAACAAATTGTGCTGGACCTCGTTTGATAATCAATTGGTGAGTGCGAGCGATGACCGCACCATAAGTGTTTGGGATATTGTTTTTAGCCAGGCCTAGGTTTCAGCAGCCTGAATTTTTTGATGGCTTTTATTTTTTAAACTATAATCATCACTAACCCAAAAGCAACATGAAAATTACCCCTTTGGAAATCCGCCAAAAGCTGTTCGAACGAACATTGCGCGGTTACGATAAAGATGAAGTGAGCGCTTTTTTGCTTTCCCTTTCGCAGGAATGGGAACGTGCGCAGGACGAAGTAAAGGAAATGCGCATCAAGTTGGAGTCTTCGGAACGAGAAGTGACCAAGTTGCGTGAGGTGGAAAGTTCGCTGTACAAAACATTGAAGACCGCGGAAGATACCGGATCGAACATGATTGAGCAGGCCAACAAGACGGCGGAGCTTCACATGCGAGAAACCCAACTCAAAGCAGAGGCCATGCTCAATGAAGCAAAAGGCAAGGCCCGGGACATGATCGAAATCGCCGATGTCACGGCAAAACAAATGCTCGAGGAAATGGAAGAACGCCTGAAGGCACTACTTCACCAATATAAAACCCTTGGGTCACAGCGCGATAATTTGCTTTCTGATTTAAAACGCCTGGCGGGTGAAACCATCGACCGCGTGGAGAGAATGAACGGAACGACAAAAGAATTTGATCCGGACCATCACCTGGCGATGGCCAAACGTGAGGCAAGGAAAGTTTTGAATCCGAATGCGGATTTTGAAATTCCTTCGCGGAAACCATTGATGCCGATGCCAGCCTATCTTACCGAGCAGCCGGCCTTTGCGGATGAGCGGAAACCTCAAAAATCTTTTTTTGACGATATCCAATAAATGCTTGGAAAAGTATCACTTGAGGGTTTAGAGTTTCACGCCTATCATGGTGTGTATCCGCATGAGCGATCGAGCGGTAATAAGTTTGAGGTGGACATTTTGGTAGAAACCCACTTTGCCGATTCTGCTTTTCACAACGAGCTTTCCGGCACCATCAACTACGAAGGTCTATATGCCGTAGTGAAGGAAGAAATGGAAAAACCCGCCAAACTCCTGGAGACGGTTGGTCACGCCATTGCCACGCGCACCCTCAGTACGTTTCAGGAAGCCGTTTCGGTGGAGGTAAAGATTTCAAAATTTAACCCTCCCATTGGTGGGGTGTGCAGGAAGGCGAGTGTGGTAGTGAGTAAGGTCAGGTAATCGCTTAGTGATTTCGGCAATCAACAATAAAAACCCACGCGATGCTGCTATTACGGTTACCTCTTTTTTGACCGTAATAGACTAGAAACTCAGATTCCACCCCGCCTCATACTCCCCACTCCACAACTTCATCGCCTCATCATCATTCTTAATGTGCCCGTTGGCCACATCACAATCCAGTGCCCTTCCCGTCCGATAAGAAATATTTCCAAGATGACAGAGCAACACGCTTTTGAAACATTCTGAATAAAGTGAATTGGGCGTTTTTCCCGTTTCAATGCATTGTAAAAAATTGGCCATGTGATCTTTGTCGAGATCAAAACCGGGACCCGTTTGTGAACTGATCGCATTGCCGGTGCCTTGCACACTTTTCACTACTTCACCCTTGTTGTTAAATACGGTGTAGGCGTTGTCATTGATTTCAAGTGTACCCTCTTCTCCATGAAAAGAAATACCAGACCCCATGTTGTTTATGCTGCGCTGATTGCAACTCCGGCCTTCCCAGAGAATGGTTTTCCCCTCGGCAAAATCAAATGTGGCAACCTGCGTATCGGGTGTTTCCCAATCATCCTTAAACTGATACCGTCCGCCAGTCGAATAAACTCTTGTTGGATAATTTACACCCAGTCCCCACCGTGCTACATCTACATAGTGTGTGCCGTTGTTTAGAATTTCTCCCGTGCCCCAATGCCAGCGCCAATGCCAGTTGTAATGCACAAGATTATCAACAAACGGTTTTCGTGGCGCCGGCCCTTGCCACAGTTCGTAGTCAAGCCACGAAGGGACCGGTGCTGGTTTTCCTTTTCCGATAGTGGGGCGGGTATTGGTGTACCACGTGCGCGCATAATAAACCCTGCCGATCACACCATCGTGAAGGGCCTCAATGGCTTCGATCACCCGCGGCCATGATCTGCGTTGATTTCCCAACTGGACGACCTTCTTATATTTTTCAGCAGCCTTGATCAGCAGTTCTCCTTCAGCAGGATTGTGACATCCCGGTTTTTCAACATAAATATTTTTTCCGGCTTTCAAACCGAGGATTGCAGCAGGCGCATGCCAGTGGTCGGGCGCTGCAATGGACAGCGCATCCACCGTTGGATCCTCCAACGCTTTTCGGAAATCGGAAACACCTTTTGGTTTTGTTTTTTGTCCCGCCTTTACGGCAATGTCAATACCCCTTGCCATGGCGCGCTCATCCACATCGCAGATATACGATATCTCTGCATTGGATTGTGAGAGGAAGCCTTTGACGTGAGCGGTGCCCCTGCTGTTTACGCCCATAACGGCAATCCTGATTTTATCTTTTAACGGCCAGGATGGGAGAATAGAAAAACCGTGCACCTGCGGACTCAGACCCGCAGCCAGACTACTGGCGATGGTGGTCTTGATAAATTTTCTGCGATTCAGATTCTTTTCCATAAGCTTAGACTTAATAACCGGTAATTATTCTTTTTTGGATGTTGTTTTGGCCATTTCCAAAGCCGTTGTCGTCGTATAGTATTTTGCGATCATGTTCGGAACTTCCCACACGGGCACGGTTCCTTTGTCCAGAAAATTCAAAAACTTTTCGGTCACCATCGCGAAATGGGCCTCATGCCCTTCTTTGTAATGGTCTGGAATAATTACTTCCCATCCGGCATTGATTTTATTTAAGCTTACGCCCGGATATTTTTCTGCTATCTTTTTGAATTGAGTTGTTATTGTGTTTTCCAGGGAAGGGCTCTGAGGATTCACCGGCTCAATGTACAATGTCGGTTTGTATTGTTGTTCTGCCCCTTGCCGGATAACAAGACGTGCCTTGGTTCCCGTCATAATGGAATAGTGGGTGTCACCAGTTCCCTCCGGTGCCTGATAAGCCCACCTCACGGAAACCTTTGCATAAACACCTTTGATTTGGTATTGTATTTCTCCATTGGCAAATACACTGATGATCGAATCGTGAATGACATCTTTTTTTAAGAAATCCGGGAATTCCGTTTGATGGGTGATGGTATTGAATTGACTTTGTGTTATTTCAGTAGGCCATCGTTTTGCGGAGCGGATTTGAACGTCGCGGGAGTAATCAAGAATCTGATCCGGAAAACATTCCCACTGTACCAGATCAACTAAGTGCGTGGTAATATCGGTTAGCCCTTCTCCCTGCTGCAGGACATCCATAAACCACGCGGGTCGCACGAGCACCTGACCCGAAACATATTTATGAAAGTGGTGAACACTTTCTTTGGTAACGGCGGGAGCATTGGCTGTGCCTTTTTCCAGTGTCCCAAATAATTCAGGAAGCATGGAGAGCTCTCTTTGGAGAAGATTGGTGATTTCGTAACGTTCGGTCATGATATCGTAAAGCACCGTTTTATTTTTTTCAGCATCTGCAAAAGCCGCCTTGAGGGTTTCAAAGTTTGCTTTGTTGATTGCCATCGGTTTATCCGCCAGCACATGAAAGCCCGCGTCGATGGATTTTTTAATGTACTCGGTTTTTTTTTGATTGTTACCGGAAATAATGACAACGTTGCCCGCTCTATCATGGAGCATTTTTTCAAGAAAATCCGGGCCCAGATAAACTTGCTCATTCCAATGCGTAGGTTCTTCGGGGCGCTGGTTATAGGACTTTATTCTGTTGAGATACCCCTGCACATCGGGTCCGCTTGGTGCATAAACAAATACGGTTGAATCGACCATCGGAAACATGGACTTCTGAATCAAGGCCGCGTGGAAATGCCCTGGGTCCAGTGTGATGAGCCTTATCTTACCTTTCATTTCTTTCTTTTCGGCGGCGGTGCACGCTGTAATAACCAACAGCGCAAAAATGGAGATTCGTTTCATCTGTTAAAACTATAAAGAATTAGCCTATTCGCCTCCTGTGCGAAGTACTTTGGTTGATGGGCGGTTTTTTGAACTTAATTTTGAAAAGGGCGGTGTGTGTGTTAATCCACACACGCTAGGTTGAATAAAGTTTTATATAATACCGTTAAATAAGTAGAAGGAGATTTGCTATCTTTTGAATTCGTCCACAGCATGAAGCGAACGGAAATGAAGAACAAACGCAGAGAATTTCTAAAGCACACTGCCCTGACGGGACTCGGAATAGCGGGAAGTGGAATGTTAAGCGGTTTTGCTGCCGGTTTGGACGGTCAAAATAAATCGAGCCTTATGTCTTCGCCTACACAAACCATGGATGATAAAAACTCCACCATCATCGGCTTATACGGACCCTGGGCGGCTTCCCTCACCGAAGGGAAATTGCCTTCCCTTTCTTTCAGAAATAAAGAATGGACAAATCTTGATCATTGGAGGGATTCAACTAAAAAAAGACTTACAGAGCGACTGGCTATCCCGGATATCGGTGGAACGCCGGAAGTTCAGATCAAAAAACAATTCATCTATGATGGTTTGCAGATTGAAGAACTCACCTGGCAATTGCCATACGGGCGCGCCACCGAGGCAATCCTGTTAAAACCCGTTAATCAAAAAGGACCCTTGCCGGGAATTCTTGCTTTTCATGATCACGGCGGAAACAAATATTTCGGAACGCGTAAGATCACAAAGACGTCGCTTGATCAGCATCCATTAATGGAAGCCCATCAAACTGAATATTATGAGGGACTTGCCTGGGCCAATGAAATTGCAAAACGCGGTTATGTTGTTTTGGTTTCGGATGCTTTTCCGTTTGCAAGCCGAAGGGTAATGATGCAGGACGTTCCGGAGCACATGCGGAATAAACTCAACGATGAGGATCCGGAGAATCCGGTCAACATTAAAGCATACAATGCGTGGGCTTCGGAACACGAGCATGTCATGGCCAGATCATTGTTTAGCGCGGGGACAACCTGGCCCGGTGTTTTTTTTGCAGAAGACCGGAAGGCATTGGATATACTGTGCGCGCGAAAAGATGTGGATCCGAATAAAATAGGTTGTGGTGGATTATCGGGTGGAGG
The DNA here is from genome assembly GCA_043785125.1 of Bacteroidia bacterium. Lineage (GTDB taxonomy): Bacteria > Bacteroidota > Bacteroidia > Cytophagales > Cyclobacteriaceae > ELB16-189. Next base: position 30,898 of record JAYVXP010000118.1, on the reverse strand, counting down.
AATGCGTACCGTATTTATGGGTGGACTCGATGCAAGAATCAAGTGCGCAGTCTGCGTGGGATTTATGACCACCTGGAAGGATTTTGTTATCAACAAATCTTTTACACATACATGGATGACGTATGTTCCTATTTTGCCCAATGAATTGGATTTCCCGGAGATATTGGGGTTGCGCGCTCCCCTGCCAACACTGGTGCTCAACGATGAGGACGATGGGTTGTATACCCTTTCGGAAATGAAAAGTGCCGACCGCATTCTGGGTGAAGTTTATAAAAAAGCAAATGCTGCAGACCACTACAAATGCTCTTATTATCCTGGACCGCATAAGTTTGATAAAAAAATGCAAACTGAAGCCTTTGAATGGTTTGATCATTGGTTGAAGTAAGCCTTCATTCAAACGTAACGGTTGCCAATCTTATCGCCCGATTTTCTATTCTGAACCTCATTTGAGCACACTATGAAAAGTAACCGCAGAAATTTTCTAAAAGTCTCAGGCCTTGCCGGAATAGGCCTCGCTGGTGTCAATGTTTTAAAGGGATACGCTGCTGATTCTGGAAGTTACAACCCTCCGCCAAGTTCTGATTTGGAACATTTTAACATGAGTGGTTTTGCTGCACCCAAAATAGAGACTGTAAGAATCGGTTTCATCGGGCTCGGCAACCGTGGGCCTGCTGCTGTGCAGCGTATGAGCAAAATCGAGGGAGTCGATATTAAGGCTTTGTGCGATTTGAGACCGGAAAAAGCAAATGCGGCAAGGAAACTTCTTGAAAACACTTCTCACACACCTTCGATTTACACTGGAAATGAAAATGAGTGGAAAAAAGTCTGTGAAAGAAATGACCTTGATCTGATTTATATCGCCACACCCTGGCAGTTGCATACACCCATGGCGGTCTATGCAATGGAGCACGGAAAGCATGTGGCCACGGAAGTTCCATCTGCCGTGACCGTGGAAGAATGCTGGCAGCTTGTTGAGACTTCTGAAAAAACAAGAAAGCATTGCATGATCCTGGAGAATTGTTGCTATGACTTCTTTGAATTGTTGACCCTGAATATGGCAAGACAGGGATTTTTTGGAGAGCTGGTGCACGCTGAAGGGGCCTATATTCACGACTTGTTGGAAGGCAATTTCTCCAAGGATAAGTATTACGACATGTGGCGGTTGAAAGAAAATTTCCGGAATGGGAATTTGTACCCCACTCATGGCTTGGGACCGATTGCACAAGTCATGAACATCAACCGTGGTGATAAAATGGATTTTTTGGTTTCTGTTTCCAGCAATGATTTTTTGATGGGAGCCATGGCCAAAGAGCTTGCTGCGAAAGACCCGTTCTACAAACCATTTGAGAACAAGAGTTTCCGGGGCAATATGAACACCACCACAATCCGTACAGCCAAAGGAAGGACGATGATGTTACAGCATGATGTCACTTCTCCACGTCCCTATTCCCGCATTCATTTGGTAAGTGGCACGCTGGGCGCGGCACAGAAATATCCTGAACCCGGGCGCATTGCCAACAGTCATGAAGGCTGGCTGAACGAAACGGAGTTCAAAGCATTGGAAGAAAAATTTCAACCCCCCATAGTTAAAAAATTGGGTGAAATGGCGAAACAAATCGGAGGGCACGGTGGCATGGATTTTTTGATGGATTGGAGATTGATTGATTGTCTGAGAAATGGTTTGCCGCTGGATATTGATGTGTACGATGCGGCAGCCTGGAGTGCCGTTGCTCCGCTAAGTGAAAAGTCGGTTGCAAATCGGTCCAATTCAGTTGACGTACCGGACTTTACTTCTGGTTTCTGGAAGTCGAACCAACCGGTTGATGTCTTTCTTCAAAAGGGAGGCAATACCAAAGTAAAGATCTAAATGGAGATAAATATTTCGCGTGACCCTATTCAATTGGGTAAGGATGCAGGGTCCAGAGCAGCCACATTGATTCGTGAAGCAATTGCAATGAAAGGAAGCGCCAACATCATTTTGGCGACGGGAACGAGTCAGTTTGAAACACTCAATCAACTGATTGCTGAAAGAGCTATTGATTGGAGTAAAGTTGTTATGTTTCACCTGGATGAATACATCGGGCTGTCCATCACGGCGCCAGCCAGTTTTAGAAAATACCTGACCGAGCGTTTTTTGTCAAAAGTTCCAACCCTGAAAGCGGCCTACTTGATCAACGGCGAAGTAGACGCCCAAACGGAATGTGATCGATTGAATGATTTGATCAAACAGCATCCCATTGATGTGGCATTGGTCGGGATTGGCGAGAACGGCCATCTCGCGTTTAATGACCCTCCGGCAAACTTTGAAACGGAAACACCCTACATCATTGTTGGTTTGGATGAAGCGTGCCGGAAGCAGCAGTTGGGTGAAGGTTGGTTCAAGTCATTTGAAGCAGTGCCGCGTCAGGCGATTAGTATGTCGGTAAAGCAAATATTGAAATCATCAGAAATTATTTGTTCTGTGCCGGATAAGAGAAAAGCTACCGCCGTAATGGATTGTGTGGAGTCCCCTGTCAGTAATTTATTTCCGGCAAGTATATTACAATCTCATCCGGCGTGTACACTTTTTCTTGACGATGCTTCTGCTTCTATGCTGCACAGATCAGCATGAACGAAGAGTCTTCATAAATTGATAAGAAATGAAAAGAATAATTCTATTTGTCCTGATCGGTATTGCTTTTTATTTCAACGCGTGTAATAACAAGACATCGTCAGAGGCGGATACGATTGCCACCGATTCACTAACGATTGCCAATGGGCAGGATCTTTTTATGCGAAACTGCACGGCTTGCCATAATTTCAAACAGGATGGAATCGGACCGCGTCTCTCCGGCGTCACGGCCGAGATTTCTGCAGGGCAAATAAAGGATTTTATTATAGGGCCCAAAGCCGTCATTGACCTGGGTGGGGAACGAGCAAAGAAATTGGTGGAGCGTTTTAGAACAATCATGCCTTCCTTCGATTATACCGACAATGAGATCAACGCCATCATTGCTTTTTTGCATACTCAAAAAGGTTCCGATCAAAAGGGAGAAAAGGGGAATGGCACAGAATTAAAAAATCCGATTCCGGAATCCATAGCCTTGTCCGATCTGGTTGTGGGATTGGAGCTGGTAGCGCAAATACCCGCCTCCGCTACAAAACCACCTTTTACAAGAATCACCAAGTTTGATTTCCAACCCAGTTTGGAAAAGGCATTTGTTCTGGACTTGCGGGGTAAACTGTATGAAATTCAAAACAAGCAGCCTGTGGTGTACATGGATATCGCCAAATTGAGACCGCACTTTATTCATCAACCCGGACTTGCAACGGGTTTTGGCAGTTTTGCATTTCATCCTGAATTCGCAAAAAATGGACTCTTATATACTACGCATACAGAATCACCTGGTTCGGGCAAAGCTGATTTCAACTATGCCGATTCGATTCCGGTGACTTTGCAATGGGTGCTGACCGAATGGAAGACCCGGCAACCATCCACCACGCCATTTTCCGGTGAAGGCCGCGAGCTCATTCGGATAAACATGGTCACTGGTATTCATGGTGTTCAGGACATCACCTTCAACCCCCTTGCACATCCGGGGCATAAAGATTACGGTCTGTTGTATGTGGGAGTAGGGGATGGGGGCAGTGTGGAAGAGCATTTTCCCTTGCCAACACAAAAACCAGAACGAATCTGGGGCACGATTTTGCGGATTGATCCATCCGGTAGAAACAGCGATAATGGCCGTTATGGAATTCCCTATGACAATCCCTTTAGCAAAAGCGAAAAAAGGAAAGCACTCCGCGAAATTTATGCCACCGGATTTAGAAACCCACATCGCATCAGTTGGAGTAAGGCGGGTCAAATGCTGGCGGTCAACATTGGTCAGCACAACATTGAATCACTGTACCTCATCGAACCCGGTCATTTTTATGGCTGGCCGATGCGTGAAGGAACATTCCTCATCAAGGCATTTGTAAACATGAATAATGTTTATCCGCTTCCCTCAAATGATTCTATTTATCATGTGACCTATCCGGTTGCCCAGTTTGACCACGACGAAGGCGTTGCCATTTCCGGTGGTTTTGAATATTCCGGTAACGCAATACCGGAGCTAAACGGAAAATACCTTTTTGGAGATATTGCTTCGGGTAGACTGTTTTATGTGGAGATGGCGGACATCAAATCAGGAAGTCAGGCGACCATCAAAGAATGGCAGATTTCTGTCGGTGGTGTGCGCAAGACTCTGGTGGAGCTTTGCAAGAACAACCGGGTGGATATGCGATTCGGCAGAGATGCTAAGGGAGAACTGTATCTGGTTATGAAACCCGATGGTAAAGTTTATCGTTTGGTCAGGGCTGCACATCTTTGATTTGTCCTATCGGAAGTGATGACAAACTTTCGTGGTGAGTTGACAAGCACTATAATTTGATAAATATTTTCTTACTGTAGAGGTAATAGCACAGGTACCACTCCATTGCAAAAACCAAAAGGCAACTGATGGTGGTGCCGACTTCAATGGGGACACTGGCAAGGTTTAATATGCCTCCACACAGAACCTCCATGTATCCGTTCAGCCACTTATCGCCGATGAAAATAAAAAAGAGGTAGATGAAAATCGAATTCACTCCAACAATCGTAAAAAATTTCAGGTATTGTTGATGTTTGCGGACATCAACCCATTCGTAGCACAATGCGAGCACAATAAGACTGATTCCCCCAGTGGCCAGCACAAAAGAACTGGTGGATATCCACTTGAGCATTGGCGTAACCCCGGTCCAATCCAGCCAGAATCCGGCAACCAGAATCAAGAGGCCGCATCCTGCAAGAGAAACGAATTTCACTTTCGTGCTTTTGTTGGTCAAAAACAACTGCCCTGCCATGAGCCCCCAGATGGTATGAGCGCCGCTGGAAATAAAATTGATAAAGTTGGTTTTGTGTTCCAGATTGATACCCAGCCATCTATTAATAAAACTGCCAAAGTTATGGTTCTGAACAAAGGGCTGATCAAAGCCCGGTATGTGGATAAGCCTAAATAGCAATTCGGGGATGAGAAGACACAACAAACTCGCTGTAAACTGCCACCACGTTGGCTTCCGGATAACGAGGAAGGCGATCACCGTAGTGAAGGCGAGTTGGGTCAACACATTGCTCAACTGAAAATTCAGATGTTGATCGCGCACTGCATAAATTAAGATACCCCAGAAAAGCAGCCAAAAGCTTCTTTTTAGTACCTTGAAAAAAGATTGCTTCCAGGAATATTGGAGTTGTAGTTGATGATGAAAGGAAAAGGCCATAGCTGTTCCGGCGATCAACATAAACGCAGGCAAGATGACATCCCAAAAACGCAGACCATGCCAGACAGAATGTTCAAACTGGGTGGCGAGCAGTTGGGTGAACGAATTGGGGGTAGCATGAACCCATTTCATAAAGAAACCCGTCTCCCCGATCATCAGCGTCCCCATGATTAATCCGCGCAAGAAATCAAGGGAAAGCAGTCTTTCTCCCGGGATATTTGTAGTTGGGGTATTCATTTTTGATAATTTAGGGAAATAAATGCAAGTCTAAAGTTCAATGTTTAAAGTCTAATGTTCAAGTTCAATGCCTAAAATTTGAAGTGGAAGGAGGATGAGTAAATCCGGGGTCGCAACAATAGCGGTTAGTTCATTATCCAGATGGAATTCTTTGGTTTCCATTCTGATCATCGGCCTGCTGTTTTTTATTTTTGGTTTTGTCTCATGGGTCAATGCCATTCTGATTCCTTATTTCAAAATAGCCTGCGAACTCAGCAATTTTCAATCGTACCTGGTGACTTTCGCTTTCTACATTTCCTACTTTGTCATGTCTGTACCCGCTTCATTTCTGTTAAAGAGGGTTGGATTCAAAAAAGGAATGATGGTGGGCTTCTGGGCGATGGCGGTGGGGGCGTTTATTTTTGTACCGGCAGCGTTGATGAGAACGTACGAAATCTTTTTGTTGGGGCTTTTTACGATTGGTGCCGGTCTGGCTGTATTGCAAACCGCAGCCAACCCATACATCACGGTTCTCGGGCCGAAAGAAAGAGCCGCGCAGCGCATCAGTATCATGGGGATTTGTAATAAGGGAGCGGGCATCCTCGCGCCGTTGTTATTTGCGGCGGTTATACTCAAGGCTACCGACACGGATTTATTCCGCGAGTTAGGTACAATGAATGAAGCAGCGAAAAATGCTGCCCTGGATGAATTGATCAGAAGGGTCATACTTCCCTATTCTTGTGTCGGTACCGTCCTACTGGCTTTGGGATTGATGGTCCGTTATTCTCCGCTTCCTGAAATCAATACCGAACAGGAAAGCGTCGAATTGGCTACGGCCAATGCCGATAAAAAAAGCATATTTCAATTTCCACATTTGATTCTGGGGGCAGCCGGTATTTTTCTGCATGTGGGCACACAGGTGGTGGCCATTGATACCATCATCGGCTATGCTAATTCCATGCACATCAATTTACTGGAAGCTAAAATATTTCCATCCTACACGCTCTTCGCCACCATTTGCGGATATGTACTGGGCATCATTTGTATACCAAGATGGATCAGTCAGGTAAACGCGTTGAGGGGATGCACCATGCTGGGAGCATTTCTTACCTTGTTGATTATTTATGCAAAAGGACAGATTACATTTTTAGGTCACACGACGGATATTTCGATCTGGTTTGTGGTTTTACTCGGATTCGCTAACTCGTTGGTTTGGGCCGGGCTCTGGCCGCTGGCTTTGGATGGGTTGGGAAGATTTACAAAACTCGGTGCTTCGGTCATGATCATGGGCTTGTGCGGCAATGCGATCGTTCCACTCTTTTATGGATATTTCGCCGATGCATACGGCGTCCGTCCTGCCTACTGGATATTGTTTCCCTGTTATGTGTATCTTATGTTTTATGCTTTTCAAGGTTACCGGATAAGAAAATGGGCATTCTAAAATTTTGCAATTCATGAATCAGCAGAAAATAAAAATAGTGAATGGGAAGATCATCACCCCGTATAGAATTATTCCGGGTGGAACAATTCTCATTACCGGAGATACAATCACGGCGATATGTGACGGCAATATTGAAGTAGCTGATGCGATGGAAATCGACGCGAAAGGAAAATACGTGGCGCCGGGATTTGTCGATATTCATGTGCACGGGGGAGGTGGTCATGACTTTATGGATGGAGATGAATCCGCTTTTTTGAAAATTGCGGAGATGCACGCTCAATATGGCACCACTTCAATGCTTCCAACAACGTTATCCAGCACCAAGGAAGAATTGTTACAAACCTTAAGCGCTTATGAAACGGCTAATCGGAAAAATAATAACGGCGCGCAATTCCTCGGGATGCATCTCGAGGGCCCTTACTTTGCGATGAGCCAACGTGGGGCGCAGGATCCACGCTATATCCGTGATCCTGATCCGGCAGAATACGAGGAAATATTGTCCAGGTTTAATTGTGTGAAACGCTGGAGTGCTGCACCGGAATTAAAAGGAGTGATTGAATTTGGGAGATACCTGAAATCAAAGGGAATCCTAGCAGCTGTTGCACATACCGATGCGATTTACGAGGAGGTATTGGAAGCATTTGAAAATGGCTTTTCATTGGTTACACATTTATATTCTGGCATGTCGGGGGTTACACGAAGAAATGCATTCCGTTATGCCGGTGTAATTGAAAGCGCATTTATCATCGATGAAATGGATGTGGAAATTATTGCCGACGGCGTCCACCTTCCCGCGCCGTTGCTCAAACTGGTTTATAAAATCAAGGGTGCCGACCGAACGGCCTTGATTACGGATGCCATGCGGGCTGCCGGAATGCCTCCCGGTGAGAGTGTACTGGGGCACCGTGAGCATGGATTGAAAGTAATTGTTGAGGATGGTGTTGCCAAGTTGCCTGACCGAACTTCATTCGCTGGTAGTGTGGCCACAGCCGATCGCCTGGTGAGAACAATGGTGTCTTTAGCAGACGTTCCATTAATTGACGCAGTGCGAATGATCACAACCACACCGGCTCGCATTTTGGAGGTGTCAAATAAAAAGGGCTCGCTCATCGTAGGGAAGGATGCGGATGTGATTATTTTTGATGAGGATATCAGGATTGAGATGACGATGGTGAGGGGAAAGATTGTATATGGACGCCTCCGGGGTGAGGTCACATCCCCAACAACGCCTTAACAATCCTGAAATTCTCATTGCCCATCAAGTCTTCTTTAGGTTTGTTGCCATGATAAACTTCCTTACACCACGCTGCCAACTTGCTTTCCGGTTCCTTTTGTTCCCAGCCCGAGAGTAACTTTTCACCCTCATCAATTCGCCCCATTTTCTGAAGTGCCAATGCAGTGATAAGGGTATTAACACGGTATCCACTTCTCTTATCGGAAATGATTTCATTCCATTTTTTTGTCGCAAGGTTTGTGTTTTTCATTTTATCAAAGCAGATTCCTTCCAGATAATTTTCAAGTCGCGAATCAATGTCTGCATCATAGGGCTTGCCTACACCCAGTCGTTCAGGCCAAAGGCGGGCGCTGTTAATTGAAACTACGGCTGCCTTATAATTTTTAGTTTGAATTTGATTCACGGCCTGCATCAGCCATGCCTCATGGTATAACAACCTGCCATCGGTAGCGCCTTCATAGGGAAGAATAGTAGTATGGCCTAACAAATCGATACAGGCTTTGTACTGTTTGTTCAGCAAAAACGTGTTGGCCAACAGCATGCTCAGGCGGAAGTCCTGCGGAAAGCGCGTGTGGTATTGTTTTGCAGCGAGCAAAGCTTCTTCATAGTTTTTCTTGGTGATGAGTTGGTTGATCAGCAGTTTTCCATAGCGCCACTGATTTGGATCGAGCTGAGCCGCTTTTCTTAGGTCCGGCAGATAATTATCATTGTTGAACAACGCAGCACGGCTCGCATAAAATGGTGCGAAATCGGGTTCACATTTCGTAAACAGTTCCTTTGCGCGCGATGGATCATTCCTGCTCCAATAGATCAACGCCAGATAATATTTGGGTTTCCAATTCGGAGTTTGCTCCAGGACCCACCTTAACACCGTTGCCGAGTTGGATCGAAATGGAAAAACCAGGGCAGGAGACAGGCTATTGGCTTTTTCGATGAATTCAGTTGCCCCGTCTGCTTTGAGCTTGTTTTTCAAATAGGCTATCCAGTAATACACTTCCGCATTGGCCGGAGCGAGACTGAGCACTTCCAGACTTTCATTTGCCAATCCCAAAGAAAGATACCAATCGGCCAATTGGAGATAACTCTCGTGACGCATTTCATTTCGGATTAGGGAAGTAAACTGATTCTTGTTTTTGTCGGAACCATTCCAGCGGTATTCCTCAAACCGAATAAAATGATTTAGCGGGTTTAGTGCCGTCAATTTTTCCAAATTGGCCCCGGCCTTTTCTTTTTCGTGGGTAAGTCGGTAAATCAAACTCATGATCTGGTATGCTTCTACATTATCCGAATTTACATCCAGACTTTTTCGGGCATAGGTTGACGCCTTCAAAAAATTATTTTCCCTGAAATAAATTTTACTTAACTCAAGGTAAGCAGCGCCACGGTATTCTCCGGTTAAGCTTGCGATATCAAACCCATCTTTCGCATCGGCAACATTTCCCAGTTGCGCATTGGCTAGTCCGTAATAGAAATTTCCAGCCGGGTCATAGGTATCAACGCTCAATGCATGCCGCGCGTAGTCGAGCGACTTTTGAAATTCCATTTTTCGGTACATCAACATGGCCAAATCCGAAAGTGCAGGAACGTAATTGGGATCTTTGTCAAGTGCAGTGATGAGTTTTTCCTCTGCTTGTGGATAAAACCGTTGGCGGATATTTTCCTTGCCCTGCAGATACAAGCCCTGAACCGAATACCAATCAAAATTGATGGGTGAATCCACAGGGCGGTTGAGTAAATTTTCATTCGGATTAGCCGAATATTTCATCCGGTTGTTGCCCAGCGTAGCAGAAAGGTCATTTGCATTCCCGTTGAAGGACACCGAATCCGAAAAAGGTTTTAGTGTTTTGAAATGAAAGGATTTGGAATAAAGCAATTGATTGCCATCAAAAACTTTTAATTCATCGGCAAAATCCTGTAGTGGCGAAAAGTTAATTTTCAAAAGACCTTTTTCAGCACGAATGTTCAGTGCGCCAAATGGATTGGCCTGAACAAACCCTTCGATGCCCTTCAATGGAAACCAATATTCTGTCCACGAATCAGACCTGGTGGGAGCAAATCCAAGATGTTTAAAGGGTGTGAACGTACTTGCTTCAGCGGATTGATTAAACAGACGACCCGATTGCACTTCCACATATTGACCGTCGGTGTCGGATAGTAATTTTTCCCAGATCATCCCCTGTTGAGACAGGCCCCAGATCCAGATCTTCTTACCCGCTTTTTCGTCGTGTGTTGAAAAGCGGCCCATGCCAAAATCTTCCGTATGCCAATAGGCACCAAAAAAATCAGCATACTGTCCAAATACATGATACGATTTATAACCTCCAAAATTGTTCTGCTCATAAAAGGAAATGTTGTTTCCATTTTCGCGATTGATTTTCCAGTCAGCATATTCACCGCTGTGGCCGATGTAGCGGTTACCAGGATAGATAAATTCAAGATTGCCTGCTGCTTTAAGACCGGCGTTCATCCAACTGTAATAAGGCTGCTCAAGTGGTGTTGAATTATGCCAAAAAGAGTGTGTCGTGAAATAGGCTTTATCACGGGGAAGATTGATTTCAACGCTCCAATACGTTTGGGTAAGGAGATCGAGGGTGCCGATGGTGCAACTTACGCTGCCATCCTCTTTTTTTTCAGTCAGGTAATCCATTGGGGTAGCACAATTTGGGGTGTGACCGATGATACCATAGTTGGCTTCAATACCACCGCTGGTCCAGGGTCCACGCATAGCCACATCTCGAAATTTCACGACTTGGTTGTAATAAACGAATGGCTTTCCGGTTGTTTTTTCCCAGGCGGCCCAGATTTTTCCGCCAATCTCCGGAAGGATCCAGAGTTTGATGAACTCATTTTCCAGTTCCACCACTTTCCATTCTTTTTCAAGGGGTATGTTGGTATATCCGTCAAATCGATAATAAGGATAGATCGCGTCCGCCTTGGCTATTGGATCGGGATCAGAGAAATCATATGTTTTGAATACCCTATTGTATTCTTTAATGGTTGAAACATTTTGTGCGTGAACGTTCTCAAGAGTGAGTAGTGAGCAAAGCGAGAATAGGATTATTTTCATGGTTTAATATGTTGTGTAAAGATGATCACTCAACTGCCATTCGATGACATTGGCCTCCATGCGCTCGGTGTGTGTTCCTCGGGAGCTCTGTTTGAAAAAATCCGACTCTTTATGAACATTTCGCCGCAAGATGTAGTAAAATTCGCATAGAATTTTTCCCTAATCTTCCAGCAAAAGAACCCCAAACGAAGAGGGAATATGAAAATCGGGTGTTGCTGAATCGGGCCTGACCCAACTGATCCATTTCAGGGTCGCCTCCTTGCCAACCAGCTTCACGCAGTTACCTCTGTATAACCCCGCTTGCAAGGTATTATTTTTCAGAAGTTCAAGTTGAAGCAAAGAAGCCTTGCTGATTGCAATCTCGACGATGTACCCGTCAGTTGTCTTAGAAGTTTTTATGATCAGTTGTCCTGCAGGCCAGGACCACGATGGATCAAATTTTCGATTGAGGTTGGCTTGATAATCATAAACCCGACCCAGTGGATCCATCTCAAGACCATAGTAAGGGGAGAGTTTATCGTCATGTCTCAGAAATATTTCCACCCGATCGGAATTTAATACATCGGTTTTATCATGTTTTTCAATGTATACATTGATGTTGGGATCTTTTACATTGTAAACACAATACAGCCAGTCCTTGCTGTGGAGTGCTTTGAATGAGGTAAGCGGTGGTTTTTCATTTTCCCAGGGATAAATGAAATCAGAAAGATCGTTGGCGTTTTTCCAGTGCGGACTGTCACCTTTTCCGGTGACCAGCAGTTCATCGTGAATTCTTTTTACCAAATAGGTCTTGCTGTCCGCTATCGGTTGGGGTAAAAGTACGGCTGTCATTAAAATAGTGAAGTAAGAAATAAAAATCATAACCATGACCACTGATTTAAACTGATTGACCTGATTTCTCTGATGACTGATCTACTCTGATTAAGGTGATTTCACTTGTCAACGACCACCGATGCCAATACCTCCTTAAGTCGTTTAGCAACCACCCGCTCCTCCCCGGGGATCATCATCCAGGTAGTAATGTCAACAGAATCATCTCCGCCCATGGTTTCGATGGATGGATGTCCATTACGCAGGGCTTTTCTTACTTCGTCGGGAGTGATTTTTAATTTTGTTGCATCCCATTTTATACGGATCGAGGGCACGTGGTTAGCTACTTCCGGCACATGCATTTCTGGCTTTACACCTGGCACAGAAGCAGCCGCATCATTGATCATCTTAATCTGTTTTTCCCAAAGGGCCCATTCCTGGGTGTGGTCTTTTGCCAGATAGATTTCAATCGCTACCAGCATTCCGAGTATTTCTTCTTTGTTGACTTTCATTCCGCGACCGACGGTATTCCCATTCGGTGGCGCGTTTTTCCGCGCGGCCGCAATCAGGTCTTTTCTGCCCAGCAAGAGTCCTGCACTCTGTGGTCCGCGCAAGCCTTTACCACCCGAAATGCACACCAGGTCAAAGCCCATTTGTGTGTACTTCCAGAGATTTTCAACAGGTGGGATATCGGCAGCACAATCATTCATGGTGGGAATTCCGAATTTCTTACCCACAGCGACAAACTCAATGTCCTGGATTTTCCCAACCTTATTATTGTTATTATAAAACCACATCATGGCCGTCTTGTCGTTGATCGCGGCTTCCATTTCAACGCGGGTTTCCACTTCAATTAGTTTTGCTCCACTGTTTCGAAGCGCATGATCATAACCTAGTCGATGGGATTTCTGAATGATCACCTCGTGCTTTATTTCCGTTAGGTCATTGGGGATTCGTTCTGCTTTTTTCGGGTCACCACCCGTCATGACGCCAGCTGTGCCCAACGTTATAGCCGAGAAAGCACCCGCAGTAACCATTGCGCTTTCGCATTTGAGCAATTCTGAAAGACGTTCGCCGACCTTGTCCTGCAAGTCTTCCAATTTCACAAACTGAAGTGCTGCATAATTGATCGCTTTGATGACTTCCGGATGTGGCAATGATGCAGTGAGTGCGGTATAGGTGCCGGCCGCATTGATAAACGTGCGGACACCCAGCTCCTTGAAATAATCGCGTTCAAAATCGCCGACTGAGTTTGCCGAAGCGGCCAAAGCCTCATGTCCTGCAAAGGAACCTATTAAGGGAAGCGTGATGAGCCCCTTCAGCAAATCTCTTCTTTTTGTCATCGGTGATTATTTTATATAAGCAATACAATCCATTTCAACCAGTGAATTTCCAGGGATGCCTCCAGCGGCAGCGATGGTTGTGCGAACGGGTGGGTTCTTTCCGAAGCTACCTTTGTATACTTCGTTCATCAATCCCCATTCTTTAATATCATTGAGATAAACATTGACCTTGAGGACCTGATCCATGGAAGAGCCCGCTTTCTCCAACTCGGTCTTTAATTCTTCCAGCACTTTCTTGGTGTGTGATTTGATATCCCCTTCAAAATGAGCGCCTTTTCCAGCGATGAACACCAGGTTTCCAAAAATAGTGTGGCCAGAGAAAAGTGGGACATCCTGATCATAGGTGATCGACCCTGAAACCTTTTCCGTAGCAGAATTTGATTCTTCTGCCCCGGCCTTCACAGCTGAAAATCCGAGTACTCCCGTTAGTCCTAATGCTAACTTTTTGAAAATTGATCGTCTGTTTGTTTTCATTTGTTTAATGGTTATTGGTTGATGTTCAATTTAGTTTTCTTTGGTCAAACAAGCTATGGTTTTTTCATAGAGCTTCTGATTTTGGCCACCTCCCCGGGGAGAATGTCGCTGGCCTTGTTGCCAAAATGTTGCCGGATGTAAGTCAGTACATTGGCAACTTCTTCGTCCTTCAGGAAATTGTGTTTGGGCATGACACCGTCAAACTGTTTTCCATTGATAAGAATGGTACCCTCCAGGCCATTGAGTATAGCCCCAATCAACTTGCTCTTGTCTCCATTGACCCAGGAACTTTCAGCTATCGAGGGAAAACGCCCGGAAGCACCCTGACCATTCCGCTGGTGACAAGCGCCGCAATATAATCGGTAGATTCTTTCCCCTCCCGCGACGTGGCCCTTGTCGAGATTGTCCTCCACTTCGCTTGGCGTTCTGATATTCGATTTCATTTTGAGCGCTTCCATTTTTGCAAGCTGGGCTGCGCCGAATTGTTCTTTATTCCCTTTAAAAAGGATGCGCCATATTTTTCCTTTCTCGGATTCTGAAATATAAAGCGAACCATCAGGTCCCATCGCAATGCCCATGGGCCTGTATTTCGCGTCACTTGTATTCACAATCGGGTCCACCTGGGCAAATCCGTCTGCAAAGACTTCCCATTTTCCTGTGGGATTGCCTTTTTCGAAAGGAACAAAAGCAATAAAATATCCTGCCTGAGGATAGGGCGCGCGATTCGTGGATCCATGAAAAGCAATAAACGCACCGTTTCGGTAGTGTTCAGGAAACTGATTTCCATTATAGAAAAACAGATCGTTTGGCGCCCAATGAGCAGGGAAACCCATGATTGGCTGATCGTACTGATCGCCTTTCGCTGTCTTAATGCCATCACCTCCATACTCAGGATTCAATACTCGCTTTCCCTTTACCTGATCATAATAATAATAGGGCCACCCGGCATTGGTCCCCTCCTTCACCCTCAAAAATTCCTCAGATGGTAAAACAGCGCTTTGCCAACGTGTAAACAGAGTTGGGTTTCTTGAATTGAGATCATCCCTGCCGTGTGCCACAACATATAACATGTTGTCGGAATGATTCCAGGCCATTGCCACAATGCTTCGGATTCCCGTTGCGTACCGGCTTCCATCTTTTTGCGTTTGTCCAATCTTGTTGGCATCAAATTTCCAGATACCTCCATGTTCTTCCAGCTGCGAACAAGGGTCCTCACCGGGAGCACCGGGTATCCTGTTCATCAACTGGCAAACGTCCCCCGGGGCACCAAACGGAACAAACAAATGCCCCTTGTCATCAAACGCAATGGGTTTGGCAACGTGCTCATAACCATGCTTGTCATGTTTATAATCATCAATAAGTATCGTTTCTATTTTGTTCTCAGGAATCAGTTTACCTGGACTCAATTTGACCCGGTAAACCGCTCCAGCTGTAGTGAAGTAGAGGTAACCATTGTAAATACGCGAAGCAGTACCATTATTGCCGCCGTCATCGAACCCTCCAAAGTGCTCTGCGATTTTGGCTTTTCCGGTTTGAGGGTCAACACGAATGGCCATCATTCCTTTTTCCTGAGCATTTCTGAATTTGACATAGATATCGCCCTCATCGGTCACCGCGAGATGACGGGCGCTTCCTGTGGAGTCTGTAACAACAAGGGCTTCAAAATTATCCGGAAGGAAGAGTCCTCCATTGCCGGCATCCGCGGCTGGCAATTCTTTTTTTGTATTGCAATGGGTAAGAATTATAGTGGCAAAAAAAGCGAGAAGAATGTTTTTCATTTTTAAGAATTGTGTTGGGTTTTATCCCCCGCAGATTGCGCAGATGACCGAAGACGATTATTTCTGCTGATCAGCGGAAATCGGCGAGCGCTGCGGGAGATCAATTTATTTGTATGCGGGTGCTGCCAATCCATTCAAATCCCACACCACCTCACCGTCACGCAGTGTCAATTGGCAAACTAATTTTTTGTCTCCGGTTATTTTAAAACCGCCGACATCGATGTATCCAAAACTTCCTTTATCAAGGCTGAGCAATGCCACATCCGCGGGAGCTCCAATGCTTAGATTTCCCAATTCTTTTTTGTGAATGATTTGTGCGGGGTTCCAGGTCGAACAGGTTATTACTTCGTTGAGCGTAAGGCCTATGTTCAAAAGTTTTGACATCACATTGATCATATCTTTCATTCCTCCATTCATGCTTCCGGTGTGAAGGTCCGTGCTGATCGAATTGGGTTTGAGTCCTTGTTTGATTGCAGGAATAGCTTGCTCAAACATGAAACTTCCACCACCATGCCCCACATCAAAGATGACACCGCGCTTTTGTGCGTTGAGTGCAAAAGTCTGTACTGTCCCATTTTCCACCACATGCCCCCTGCCTTTTGTCTGGCCATAGCAATGCGTCAAAATATCACCCGGTCTGAGTTTTTCCATTAAAAGTGTTTCCAGAGAAAGAGCGGGTTCGGCCGCACCGAAATCGATCATGACTGGAATGCCAGCCAGTTCGCCGGCCTTTACGGCCCGTTCGGTAGGTCCCCATTCGTTGCCGATATAATGCGCAAGCTTAATGCCCACAATGTAATCCGGGTATTGTTTTGCCATCGAGGCCGTCAGCTTGGAATCCATGTCCGCAAAATCTTGTTCGCCTGGGCCGGCCATCCCTGAGCCCACGATGTTGAGCAAGGAAAGCACCCGCGTTTTGGAGTGATCAATGGTCTGCGTTTTGAAGGTAGTAAAATTGCGCCATCCTGCCCCACCGGCATCAACAACGGTAGTCACACCGGCGCGGAAAGTAAATCCATCAGGGGGTAAAGCCGTGTAACTGTCGCTGAGGTAGCGAAACTCTTTAGTGCCAAAGAAATGATGGCCATGAATGTCAATAAGGCCTGGCGTAACATACAAGCCGGTTGCATCAATTACTTTTTTAGCTTCTTTGGTGATGCTTTTGGAGACTTCTACAATCTTTTTATCTCGTATTGCGATGTCCATCACTGCATCAACATTGTTTTTGGGATCGATCACGTGTCCATTCTTAATCAACACATCAAAGGTCTGGCTGTACAAAGGGGACGCGAAGAAAGAAATCGCGAAGAAAATTTTAATTACGATTGATTTCATGGGTTAATATTTTTTGTTTAGGGCAAATTATTTCGACTAGAACATGCACCACGGGTTAAAATAAATTATGATTTTTTTTGTCACTTCAAATCTTTTGGAGGCCTGCTGTGCCACCAGGTTGCGAGAGAAGAACCGGTCACATTCATGAGCGGCCCGAAAATAGCTGGGGCAAGACCCACGGTGGCAACCTTTCCCATTTGCAATGCAAGTCCGGAAGCCAATCCAGCATTTTGCAAGCCTACTTCCAGGGCAATAGTACGGCATGTTCGTTCGTCCATTTTAAGCATTTTACACGAGAGGTAGCCCAGAACATAGCCGGAGAGATTGTGAATGAGACAGGCCAATACGAGCAAGGGGCCGACGAGCAGGAGACTGTCGCGGCCCGCGGCAGTAATGATGGTGATGATAACGCCGATCGACACCATGGACAATTTCGGCATGAATTTGTCAAGCCAAATAAATCTACCGCCCAGAAAGTGATTATAAAGAAGGCCTCCGCCAACCGGTATCAGAACGATTTTGGTAATGTCCCACATCATAGCATATACATCGATCGCCACGTCCTGGCCTGCCAATAGTTGCATGAGAAAAGGAGTAGTAAAAGGTGCGAGTACAGTGCCCACAGCAGTGAGCGTCACAGACAAAGCCACGTTGGCATTGGCGAGGTAAGACATAACATTGGAGGCAAGTCCACAGGGGACGGATCCGACCAGAATTATTCCTGCGGCGATCTCCGGGGCAAACCCAAATGAGCGGGCCACCGTGTACCCAATCAACGGCATAAAAACAAAATGACAAATTATTCCTACGATTACCCCTTTGGGCATTCGAATCACTCCTTCAAAATCCCTGAGACCCATGGTGGAGCCAACACCAAACATGATCAACTGAAGCAATGGAATAATTAAAGACTTAAAAGAAAAACTACCGATCCCTGTAAAGTAGATAGGATAATAAAGAGAGACCGTGACGGCGGCAAGGATCCAAAAAGTGTAAGAAAATCCGCGGAATCGCACAAAACCCTGCAAAGAAACCGCCAGCAAGGCAAGGCCAATAATAAGCAGGTAACTGGCCCAATGCGGTTCACTTTGGCCAATCAGCATGAAACCAGCTGCCAATAACATGAGGGCCGTGGTGAGCAGGATTTTATAAATCAGTTTTGGCTGCATGCTAATCGGGATTGGAGTTAACGAATTTGCTAATGGATACCGGAGCTTAAATAGGAATCAAGATTTTGCTGGGTTATGACTTCCAATGGGAAGAGGTCAAGATCAGGCGCCTTCTCTTTAAACATAAGGTGGTTTACCAAATGGCTAATGCCCAGAAAGGCCTGGCGCTTGGGATTTTGGTTGATCAGGAAATCAATGGTACCGGACTGTAAGTACTTCAGGTTTTCGGCCAGCATGTCATAGCCGATGAGTCGGAGGTCTTTTTTGCCTCGTTTTTCCAGGAAGGATGCAACCACGGCTGTTCCTTTTGATGTGCTCACAAAGATTCCCCTCAACTGCTGATCGCTCAGCAGGAACTCAAGCTGATAGGGGAATGCAGGATCGGCCGGATTGAAATTGTATTCATTGATTTCAAACTGGAGGTCACTCTTATTTTTAAAATATTCACGAAAGCCACGTTCCTTATCTAATAAATGTATGGAATTGTGAATGTCTTCATCAAGATGGAGTATGGCAAGTTTACAATTCAGGTGTTGACCGAAATGCATGAGCTCCGCAGCGACCTTCCCACTTTGAAATAAATCCTGTCCGATAAAACTAAGGGGATGTGCAGCGGGAATGTTGGTATTAAATAAGACGTACGGAATATTCTTGCTTTTGAAAAGATTGAAGACAGGCAAGGCCTCGTCATAAAAAATAGGGGCGGTTAAGACACCATCGGGCATGGTGTCCAGGGCTTCCTGTGCTTTTTCTTTAAAGGATTCTTTTCCAACCAGGTCAAAAGGATAAACTTCAATGCGTATGCCGTATTGGGCCCATTCGGTCTGGGCTTGAACAAGGCCCTGGTTGGTTTGCGCCCAATAAGGATCTTCAGCCGGGTTCGGAATAAGGGCAATAATCCTGTATTTCTTATTGGAGCCAAGAGAACGGGCGATCGGGTTAGGTTTATAGTCGATTTCGTCCATGATCTTCATGACTTTCTCCATGGCTTCCTTGGAAACCCGCCCCCTTTTGTGCAAAACGCGGTCAACCGTGCCGGTCGAAACCCCGGCAAGGGTGGCAATGTCCTTTATTCTGATGTTTTTCGTATTCACAGGGCTAAAGAACGATTTTTTCTGAATATATGAAAGAGTGTGTTGTGTGTGTGCGCGCACACAAAACAAACGTGTGCGTATACATTTCTTTATTTTTCTTGGTTTTATCTTTTGGTGTACATAGCTTTAGCCACAGAATCAGAATGATTCATAAAAAAGTTTTGCTGGAGCGGATTCTTTAAAATCAATTTTCACACAAACCCAAAGTCAAATGAAAAAAAGTTTACTAAGTCTCATCGTCCTGCTCTCGCTGGTAAGCGCCACAGTCATGGCGCAGACAGTTTCAGGAAGAGTAACTGCGGCCACGGATGGGGCGCCACTACCAGGAGTATCCATCCTGGTGAAGGGCACGTCAACCGGAACATCCACTGACGCGGATGGAAAGTATAGTCTTAATTTAACAGATAAGAGTGCCATTCTTGTGGTGTCTTTTATTGGATTCGCGACGCAAGAGGTCGTAGCAGGAGATAGAACGGTGATTGATGTTGCGCTCTCCGAAGACCAGACTCAGTTAAGTGAAGTCGTGGTTACGGCATTAGGTGTCTCGCGTGAAACCAAAACACTGGTTTACGCAACACAGGCTGTAAAGGCTTCTGAAATTCAGGAAGTGCGGGATCCCAACAACGTTGTAAACTCACTTCAGGGCAAAGTGGTTGGTGCCCAGATAACCCAAGGTTCTGGTGGACCAGGTAGCGGTTCGCGGATTGTATTACGGGGTAACCGCTCCATCACGGGATCTAACAACGCGCTGATTGTGGTGGATGGTGTTCCAATCATCAATACAACCTATGCTTCAAACTCAAGTGATTTTGGGGGTTACCAAAGTGCTGACGGGGTTTCCAATATTAACCCGGACGATATTGAATCCATTAACGTTTTGCGCGGTGCTTCTGCTGCGGCGCTCTATGGAAGTGCAGCGGGTAATGGGGTAATCATTATCACAACTAAAAAAGGTACCAAGGATAAAGTCAAAGTGGACGTTAATTCTGTCGTTACCTCGGATAATGTTTTTGCCCTTCCAATCACTCCTCAAAATACATACGGACAAGGGAACAATGGTGTGTTGAATACTACTGCTTCGGTAGGACAAAGCTGGGGTGCTAAAATGACGGGACAGCCTTATACAGATTGGAACGGAAAACCGGCGACTTACTCATCCCAGCCGAATAACATCAAGGATTTCTTTACTACAGGTAATAATATCTCTAGCAACATAGCCGTTTCTGGTGGTACCGATAAGACTACAACTTACTTGTCTTACACCAATTTGAAAACCAATGGCATTATTCCTGGTAACGACTTGCTCCGGCAGACGTTAAACCTTCGTTTGACTACACAAGTTGGGAAACGTTTTTCGGTAGACAGCAAAGTGACTTATACATCGCAGACGATTAAAGGAAAGCAGACGAATGGTGAAGAAAACAATTCTCCGTTCGATATTTTGCAGATTCCACGAAGTGTAAGCCTGGCCCAGGCTAAAGATTATGAAACGATTAACAACGTCGGTGTGAATGTACCGAATCCGTATCCGTCATCGCTGGCCTCTATCTATCAGAATCCTTATTGGGTATTGAATCGGTATTTGCAACAGGAAAATCGCGAACGCATCCAGGGTTTTGTTTTGGCCAAATACAAGATTTTGAATTGGTTGAGCATTCAAGGAAGAGCTAACCTGGATTCCTATACTGATAATCTTAATTCTCAGGCCTACGATGGAACAATCCTTTGGGGAAAGCCCAATGGAAATATGACACAAACCATCGTCACCAACAAGCAACAATGGTATGATGCGATGCTGGAAGGAGAAAACAAAGTGACTAGTGACTTGAAGATAAATTACCGCGTTGGAACGATCTGGGCCTACAGTGCACTGAATGCAACAGCCATTAATGCTCAGGGGCTGAATATTCCGAACACATTTAACATGGCATTCGCTACGAGCCCTAGCGTGACTCCGAATTACAGTGGAACAAAAACCCAATCAGCATTTGCCCAAGCCAACATAGCCTGGAAGGAAGCTATTTTCCTGGATGCCAGCGTGCGTCAGGATTATAGTTCAATTTTGCCACCTCCTTACAGTCTTGCTTATCCTTCCATCGGGGTTTCAGGAATTATTTCTGATCTGGTGACCTTACCAAAGGTGATTTCATTCTTGAAAGTCAGCGGGAACTATGCAAAGGTAGGTAACAGCGGCTTATTTGGAGTAAGGAATTTTAACTATCCATACAGTCAGGGTGCCGGATCTGGATTTCTCCAAAGAACCAATACCGAGCCAATAACAAACCTTAAACCTGAAATCGTAACCAATTTGGAATTTGGTATTGATATGAAGTTTCTTGAAAACAGGCTTGGATTTACAGCAACTGTTTACGACAGTCATTCCCATAACCAATTACTTCAACTTTCATTACCTCCATCGACAGGTTACGCTTATAAGTACATCAACGCCGGTGATATCCAAAATAAAGGATTGGAAATCGTGCTGAATGGAACTCCGGTTAAAGGTGATTTGACCTGGAATGTCGCTTTCAATCTAGGAATGAACCGCAACAAAGTAATCGAGCTTGATAAACAAATCACTCAAGTACTTCTTGCCGGAGGGTACAGCCGGTCCGCTACTCCCGTAGTTAAAGTGGGAGGTTCTTATGGAGACCTTCTGGCTTTCAAGTGGCAGCGCGATGATAAAGGAAATTTTGTTGTGGATGGCAACGGACTTCCGGTATATACAAAAGCTCAGGAATACATCGGAAGCTGGAATCCTAAGGCCATTCTTGGGTTAACCAACTCTTTTGACTACAAGAGGTTCAATTTGAGGTTATTGATTGACGGTCGCGCAGGTGGAATTATTGTATCCGGAACAGAAATGAACCTTGCGTACAGCGGTGTCCCCGATGTGACATCAAAGAACCGCGAGACACCTTGGAATCTGGGTGGAGTTAGCAATAACAAGGATATTAACGGTAACTACACGGGTGGCACACCAGTAAATCATCCTATCACCGCACAGTCCTTCTGGCAGTCAACTTCCGGGGGGCGCTATGGAAATGCTGAATTCTTTGCATATGATGCAACTAATTTCCGTGTCAGGGAATTGTCGATAGGGTATAACATACCCGTCCCCTCAACCTTTCTGATCAAGTCTGTAAGAATTTCGGCGGTGGCGCGTAACTTGTTCTTCCTGTATCGCGGTAGTTCGATCCTGGATATCCCTGGCCTCGGAAAACGGAAGATGACGTTTGATCCGGATATGGCGATCAGTAACAATAACTTTCAGGGCGTTAGCTATGGAGCTTTTCCTTCCACACGAAGCATAGGATTTAACCTGAAACTTTCATTTTGATAGAGGAAACAAAATAAATTAAAAGAGACTATGAAACGATTAATGAACTTTTTTTCATGGCGGGTAATATCGCTCGCATTGCTCTGCGGTATCATCGTGGCGACCTCGTGCACGAAGGATTTTGATAAGATCAATACTAATCCGACAACGATTGCCAAAGCAGGCTCCTCTGATTTGCCGTTCCTTTTTTCAAAGGCACAATCTTCGGCAACCCAGAATATGTGGAATTACCAAGTATCACAAAACCTGTTTGCGGATCAATATGCTCAATACTTTGGTTGCCGGGCTACTTACTTTGCTTCCGACAGGTTGTTCATTGTTATGAACTGGGTTTCGGCTGCTTTTGATCCGATGTATACGGATGTGGTACCTCAATTACAAACTCTTATGCTTTCCTATGATCCTGCTGCTGTAGGAGCTGATGGCTTGCCTGATTATACCAAGTTTACAACTCCTGAGGCAGCGATTGCAAGCATCATGTGGGTTCATGCATTTCATCAGGTTACTGACTACTGGGGACCGATCCCCTATTTTAAAGCAGGTATTGCAGCTAATTCCACTGCCTATGATGGTCAGGATGTGATTTATGACGACTTCCTTAAACGTCTAGCCTCAGCTTCGGCAATCCTGACTGCAAATGCAGGAAAAAATGCTTATGGAAACTTTGACCTGATCTATGGTGGTAGTGTTGATAAGTGGTTAAAATTTGCCAATACGCTTCGGTTGCGTTTGGCTCTACGCATTTCCGCAGTTGACCCAACCAGGGCTAAAACGGAGGCTGAAGCGGCTGTAGCTTCAGGAGTAATGACTGTCAGCCCCGACGATGATGCCCTGATCCAGCGAAACTATGTAAAAGGTGGAGATGGCAATGGTTTATCGATTATGTCGCCCTGGGATGAGTTTAGAATGAGCGCTTCCATGGAGTCGGTACTGAAAGGATATGCAGACCCTCGGATGCCAGTCTACTTCCAACCCGCGCTCGCAACGGGTACTTTTGAAGGTTTAAGGAATGGGCTCAGTGTTGCAGATTTGGGTCTGGCGGATCAGACACCCAATGCACTCTCTCACGTCGGTCCTCAATGGTCAGATTTTCTTGCGGTACCCAATACTTCCGGTGGGACTAATGTGTTAATGAAGGTTAATAATGCAGCTGGTGGTGGTCAAGGGCTAAGTACACCCTCAAATGTAATGCATGCTGCGGAGGCTTATTTCTTAAGGGCAGAAGGAGCATTAAATGGATGGGTTATGGGTGGAACAGCGCTGACTCTTTATGAAACCGGTATAAAGACTTCTTTTAATCAATGGGGAATTACGGATGTCCCAACCATTACTGCCTATATTGCCAGCACGGCAACACCGATCGCGCCAAACGATCATTTGACTTCACCCGCTATGAATAGCATACCTATTTTGTTTAGTGGTGTAGCGGCGACGCAAAGAGCACAAATTGCACAGCAGAAATGGCTTGCCTTATTCCCTAATGGAATTGAAGCGTGGGCTGATTATCGTCGCCAACACAACATTCTGAAACTTTACCCAGTAGCCAATTCCCAGAATCCTGACATACCAGATCCGACCTCAACTTCGAATTATTTGAGAAGAATACCATTCTTGAGCCAGGAGCTGTTGAGAAATGCGCCAGGCGTGGCAATCGGGATAACCAAACTGGAAGGACCGGATAAGGTAACAACGCCATTGTGGTGGGATAAAAACCCCTAGTCATGTAATTGTCATAGTTTGATTGTAAAAAAAGGGTCAGCAAATCGCTGACCCTTTTTTCTTTTTATTATAGTCCCGCATCCATAAATTTGATGGTGATGACCAAAACCAGTTCCAACCATTTTCCCTTCTTTATTCTATTAGCTTGCGTCGGTCTTATTAATAGTTGCAAGAGCAATGGAAGTCACTCGACACTCTTTAAGGAGCTTCAGCCTGAAGAAACAGGCATTGCATTTGAAAATAAAGTGGTCCAAAATGGGGAGAACAATGTATTGAACTATGCCTATTACTTCAATGGTGGAGGAGTAGCCGTGGGGGACATCAATAATGATGGCCTGATCGACGTCTATTTTTCCGGCAATCAGGTTTCCAACAAGCTCTATCTCAACAAAGGCAATTTTAAATTTGAGGACATTACGGAAAAGGCGGGTGTCGCGGTCACGGAAGGATGGAAGACAGGAATCACCATGGCGGATGTTAACCAGGATGGATTTTTGGATATCTACGTTTGCCGGTCGGCTATGGGTGACTCAACGCTTCGAAGAAACCTTCTCTTCATCAACAACAAAGACCTGACCTTTACAGAGCAGTCAAAACAGGCCGGAGTAGATGATAACTCCTACTCTTCGCATGCTGCATTTTTTGATTATGACAAGGATGGTGACCTGGATCTGTTCGTGTTGAATCATTCATTGCCAAAATATGCAGGTCTGACTAACGTAGTCGTCAATCGCACACAAAAGGGAAGTAAATTTGGTAGCAAGTTGTATCAGAATAACGGCGGCAAATTTACCGATGTCTCGGAGAAAGCTGGCATTATCAATAATGTGCTCAGCTTTGGGCTGGGACTCGCCATATCGGACTTGAACGGCGACGGATGGTCTGACTTATATATTTCCAATGACTTCAACGAAGAGGATTATCTGTATATCAACAATCACGATGGCACCTTTAAGAACGTAGTCAAAGAAGCTACGGGGCACGTTTCACTCTTTTCCATGGGCTCCGATATTGCCGATATCAACAACGACGGTTTGCCTGATCTGGTCACGCTGGATATGCTTCCGGCCTCTAATGAACGAATTAAACTTTCTTCAGGTGACGATAATTATGACAAATACCAAATCCTGATCAGCGGCGGATTCCACCACCAGACCATGCGCAATATGCTCCAGCTCAATAACGGTGATGGTACCTTTTCCGAAATTGGTCAGTTGGCCGGCATTTCAAATACCGACTGGAGCTGGGCTGCCTTGTTGGTTGACTTTGATGGTGATGGCTGGAAAGACCTGTACATCAGCAATGGCTATGAGAAGGACTTTACAAACATGCAGTTTCTTAAATTCACGGTTGACGAACGACTCAAGGCCAGGCAAACCGGCGTGCGACCTGATGTCAAAATGATTCTGGACAAAATGCCTTCCATTGAAGAAGGAAATTTTCTGTTTAAAAACAATGGCGATCTCACCTTCGCAAATAAGTCTGAAGAGTGGGGCATCACCAGAAAATTCAAATCAAATGGAGCTGCTTACGCCGACCTGGACAATGACGGAGATCTGGATTTGTTGATTAACACGATGAATCAGCCTGCTATTATCTATCGCAACAACAGCATTGAGAATAACAAAGCGGTCTTTTTGAAGGTGGACCTTTTCAAATTGAATCCGACCCTGATCGTATCCGGCACCAAACTCATGACCTTTGCTGGCGGGAAATCCCAATATCAGGAATACTCTTCCACCAGGGGCTTTCAATCGTGTATGGTTGTGCCCATGGTGGTGGGAATGAATGGGGTTGAAAAATTGGATTCGATAAGAATTATCTGGCCCGATAACAAAACGCAATTGTTCACAAACGTTTCTTCTCGTTCGGTTCTGACACCGCGGCACGAGGATGCCAGGGATGTGTACGCTTACCATTCTTTGCCCAAGCCTCTGTTTACTCCAACTCAAACATTGGACTGGACCCACATGCCGGCCGGAGCAAATGATTTCAAGAGACAATTCCTCATTCCTCGGATGTACTCATCCACCGGTCCTAAAATGGCTTCTGGTGATGTTAATCAGGATGGTCTGATGGATTTTTACGCTTGTGGGCCCGAGCACCAAAGTGGTGGCTTGTTTCTGCAGCAGCCGGATGGCTCTTTTAAAATTAAGAAAGTGGCCGTGTTCGAAGCTGATAAAGAATCTCAGGATGAGGATGCGGCCTTTTTTGATGCCGACAAGGATGGTGATTTGGACCTCTATGTAGTCAGTGGTGGTTATGCTTTTGAGGAAAATGATCCCTTGCTTCAAGACCGGCTTTATTTGAATGACGGTCATGGAGAATTCAAAAGGAGCGTTGATCAGTTGCCGACAGAATTGCTGGCGGGTTCTTGTGTAAAAGCTTTTGACGTCGATGGCGATAAGGACTTGGATTTATTTGTTGGAAGCCGTTTAGTGCCTGGGCAATATCCGCTTCCTCCGCAGAGTATGTTATTGATCAATGATGGAAATGGACGTTTTTCCAATTTGATAAAAAAGATCGCTCCGGATCTGGAAAAAGGTGGCATGGTTTGCGATGCGGTTGTTGCTGATTTGAACAAGGATGGAAAACAAGACTTAATCGTAGTCGGGGAGTGGTCCAGTATCAGGGTCCTGATCAATCAAGGCGGCACCCTGAAAGAGGGAACTGATAAATGGTTTTCATCCTCTACGAAAGGTTGGTGGAATTGCATTATCGCAGAAGATTTTGATCAGGATGGTGATGCTGATTTGGTGGTCGGAAATTACGGCTTAAATAATCAGTTCAATGTGTCGACGGATCATCCGGCAATACTGAACTACAAAGACTTCAATAACGACGGACAAATTGATCCCTTCTTTTGTTATTTTATCAATGGAACTTCCTATCCCTATGCAAGCCGGGATGAGGCCTTGGGTCAGGTCAGTTTTCTAAAGCCGCGATTCCCAGATTACACGACTTATGCTGACGCCACAATGGAAACCCTTTTCACGGAAGAAGAATTGGATCAAGTCAATACACTGACTGCGGATTTGATGAAGACCGTTTATCTGGAGAATAAGGGAGGCCAATTTGAAATCCATGACTTGCCAATTCAGGCTCAATTCTCACCGGTGTATACCATGGCAGTGTGGGACGTGGACCAGGATGGAGATAAAGATGTGGTCATGGGGGGGAATGAAACTTTAGTACGCGCGCGCATAGGAAAATCCGATGCCAACAAGGGATTTGTTTTTCTGAATGATGGGAAAGGCAAATTCACCTACATGCCGCAGTATCAGTCGGGATTAAATTTAGGAGGTGACATCCGGCAACTTTTGTTTATTCCTTCAAAAGATCACACAGACTTATTGGTTGGGGAGATAGGAAAAGCAATCAAGGCGTACAAGATCACCGGAAAGCCCGGTTCAAATTCCACCCCTTAAGCCTACCTGCCATGCGTTGCCCGATTTATTGTGTGCTCCTGTCGCTGCTGCTTTTTCAGTGCGCCGATCGTTCTGAAAAATTATTTGTTTCTGCTCCGTCTGCCACAACGGGTATCCATTTTTCAAATACAATAACGATCGGTGATTCTTTGACCTTGACGGGATTTGAATATATCTACAATGGCGGAGGTGTAGCAATAGGAGATATTAATAATGATGGGCTACAGGATATTTATTTTACCGGGAATATGGTTTCCAGCAGATTGTATCTTAATAAAGGGAATTTGAAATTTGAAGATATAACTGAAAAAGCAAAAGTAGGAACCTCCACCTGGGCCAATGGGGTCACTATGGTCGACATTAATCAGGATGGGTTCAAAGATATTTATATCACGGTAGGGGGCACGCGTTATTCTCCCGAAAAGGACAGAGCTGATCTACTCTTTATTAATAATGGAGATGCCACCTTCACCGAATCAGCGGTGCAATATGGCCTGGCAGACACGGGATATGGAATACAAAGCACTTTTTTTGATTATGATAAGGACGGAGACCTTGATATGTATTTGTTGCGCAATGCGTTTGTTAGCTATAGTCGCAATACCGCAAAACCGAAATCGGTCCATGGCGAAGGGGCTTCTAACGATAAATTGTTTCGCAATAACGGCGATCTGACTTTCACCGATGTCACCCTTGAAGCCGGAATACTTATCGAGGGTTTTGGTCTGGGCGTCACGGTGTCAGACATCAATAACGATGGCTGGCCGGATGTTTACGTTTCAAATGATTTTATCACCAATGATCTTATGTGGATCAATAATCAGGATGGCACTTTTACCAACAAGGCGGGTAAGTATTTAAAACACCAGACTTTCAACGGCATGGGCAATGATGTGGCCGACTATAACAATGATGGGAACGTGGACATTGTAGTGTTGGATATGCTTCCTGAAGATAACAAGCGCTGGAAGCTTACTCCGCGGGGCAACAGCTATGATGAATTTCAAAATGGTTTGAATATCGGCTACGAGCCGCAATATGTACGTAACACACTTCAATTGAATAACGGCAACGGTACCTTTAGTGAAATCGGGCAGATAGCAGGTGTGGAAGCGACCGAGTGGAGCTGGAGTGCCTTGTTTGCCGACTATGATAATGATGGATGGAAAGATCTCTTTATTACCAATGGCTATGGCAAGGATATCACGAACCTTGATTTTATTGTCTACGCCGATCAGACCGAGACCATGGGTTTGCCTGAAATAAGATCCAAAGAAAGGCAGAATATGTTGAATGAACTTCCAGGAATTAAAATCCATGATTACATCTATAAGAATAATGGCGACCTGACTTTTACAGATGAAACCGAATCATGGGGGATGTCGGCTCCCAACTATTCTAACGGTGCCGCCTATGCCGATCTGGACAACGATGGTGATCTCGATCTGGTGATCAACAATATTGATGACGAGGCCACCATCATGGAAAGTCGCTTGAATCAAATCAAACGGGAAGCGAAGCCAAACTACCTTAGAATTTCGTTTGCAGGACCCCCACATAATCACGAAGGGTTCGGTACAAAGGTTTATGTTAAGAACATGGGTTTATTGCAATACGAATACTTTACACCTGTTCGCGGATATCTTTCTTCCGTAGAGCCCTTTCTTCATTTTGGTTTGGGTGCTGCCGAAAAGATAGACAGCGTAGAAGTATTTTGGCCCGACGGCAAATACCAATTGATTCAAGCGGTAAACGCAAACCAGGTGTTGAGGGTGGACTATGCATCGGCGATGAATCCTCCAATCCTGTCGAAGGCATTGCACACACCTTTGCTGGAAGAAGTGACGGAAAGTGCGGGAATAAATTATCTTCATCGGGAGAATACTTTTGTTGATTTCAAAATTCAGCCCGTTCTGCCTCACATGCATTCACGTAACGGTCCGGGCATAGCAGTGGGGGATGTGAATGGTGATGGGCTGGAGGATTTTTATGTCGGTGGCGCTTCGGGTCATACAGGAGGAATGTTTTGGCAGCGTACCGATGGAAAGTTTGAACGAAAATTAATACCCGGGATCGATAGCCTGGCGGATGAGTTGGGAGTGTTGCTTTTTGATGCAGACCAGGATAATGATCTGGATTTATATGTCGTGAGCGGTGGATCGGAAAATGTGAAAGGATCGGAATTGTATCAGGATCATTTGTATGTCAATGATGGACGTGGAATGTTGAGTTTATCCGCTAAGGCCTTACCTGACATGCGTCAGAGTGGATCCTGTGTTATAGCTGGCGATTATGATCGCGATGGTGATCTTGATCTTTTTGTTGGTGGCCGGGTTTCGCCTGGAGAATACCCTAAACCGGCACGAAGTTATCTGTTGAGGAATGATGGTCATGGCCGGTTCGCAGAAGTAAACCCGGGTGAAACCGGAGGGCTACACGACGCTGGGATGGTGTGCTCAGCATTATGGAGCGACTATGATAATGATGGCTGGCTGGATTTAATTGTAACGGGGGAATTTATGGCGGTGCGGTTTTACCACAATGAAGAGGGGAAATTAATTGATGTTACGGACAAATCTGGATTGGAGAAGATATCCGGGTGGTGGAATAGTCTGGTAGGTGGAGATTTTGACGGAGATGGAGATACGGATTACCTGGCGGGGAATCTGGGGCTGAACAGTCATTTCCATGCAACCGAAGAAGAGCCTTTGTGCGTCTATGCCAACGACTATAATAAAGACGGCCTTTTGGATCCGGTGATGAGTTATTATGTTCAGGGTGTAAAATATGTTGGGCACACGAGGAGTATCCTCATTGACCAGATCAATACCATGAGGGGTCGTTTCCGGACGTACACAGATTATGCCAATGCGACCTTTGAGCAATCCTTTACGTCTGAAGAGTTGGCAGAAGCGTATGTTGTTTGCGCCGAACGATTTCAAAGCAGCTATTTGGAGAATTTGGGGAAGGGTAAATTCAGGATTACGGCGCTACCTTTGGAGGCCCAGTTTTCTCCTGTCTATGGAATGGTGACAGCCGATTACAATGATGATGGAAATCTGGATGTTTTGCTGGTAGGTAACAGCTATTCCCCTGAAGTAATATCGGGTCGTGATGATGCTTCCATTGGATTGTATTTGCAAGGAGACGGGAGGGGTAAATTCAAATCCGTA
>JAYVXP010000117.1:0-5714 GCA_043785125.1 Bacteroidia bacterium | reverse complement strand
CCGTGTCGTCCACCTTCCAAAGACTCATGATGAGTGCTTTTGCTCCGGCCACCAAGAAAGCCCGCTGCAATCCGTACACCCCTTCTCCGGCTTTTACTTCACCGAGTCCTGTTTCGCAGGCGCTTAAGATGACCAGGTCTGTCCCTTCAAGATTTAAGTTCATCGCTTCGTAAGCAGTGAGGATACCGTTGTCATTGCTGGCGAGATCAGGAATATTCGATCCTGCAATTGTCGTTGCTCCTCCCATGAGTATTAAACCAGAACGAAGCAAGGGATTTTCTTTCGCGTTATCCACGTCCACCCCAATCGCGCTTCCCGCATTGACTTCTGCATCCGCCTGAAAATATCCGTGT
Source organism: Bacteroidia bacterium (assembly GCA_043785125.1). GTDB lineage: Bacteria > Bacteroidota > Bacteroidia > Cytophagales > Cyclobacteriaceae > ELB16-189. Next base: position 5,361 of record JAYVXP010000117.1, on the reverse strand, counting down.
GTAGCGATGTGTACAATCTGAATTCCTTTTACCCCTTTTACACTTTTCTCGGTCGCCAGTTTTTGGGTCAGCTCACTCGTTTTGTATCCTGAAGTTTTTAAAATCTTGTCGATGGCATCCACTTCGAGTTTTGTTCCCGGCAAGGGAGCCACCGCACTGCCACCGTAGTCGGGGAAGCCGAGAAGGAAAGCAGCTTTCTTGGCCACCGTTGTCTGTTTTCGATTTTTCACCACGATCAAATCTTTTGAATTGCCCAGCACAATCACATCGTACTGGTTCAAAATAAAATTACCTCCTGGTTTTTTCAAGGTGTTAATATTCATTTGATTGTACACCCCATCGGGAGAAAAGTATATTATCTTCTTCCCAAGGATCAAGGGCTCAATGGAACCCCAATAAGCACGGTAGGATATAGTGTCATCGGCGTGTTGCAGGATGGCGTTTTTGTAGAACTTGGCGTTACGGGTATCCATCTGAACGCCATTTTCCATTACGGCCAATTCGGGAAATTCTTTTCCTTTGGTTGTGACCAGCGCGAGGTATTTCGTCTCTTTGGTAAAACTTTGATTGAATTTTTTTACCTGAATGGTTTCCACGATCGCCTCCTGGTCTGTGAGTAAATCGCGGATTTGAATAAAGTGGGGTGGCTCGCTGGCATACCCTGCAGAGAAGTCCTTGGAACGCTGTGAAAGATTTTTCTCCATGGCGTTGGTCACGCCTTCAATTGAATCGAGGTTGATTTTTTGTTCTTTCAAATCATCCTTGGAGTAGGCATACAACCGTGCAAGGGTTTCTTTTTGATCCAGCCACGAAATGTAATCAGCGATAATGGCCTTATCACCGCTCGCCAGTATGCTTTCTTTTATTTTGTTGGTTGAATTGAGGAGCAATGCCTTAGTGGCAGTCTGGTAGTCGAACAAATCCACCAATACGTTCTTATTTTCAGAAGCGATTTCGGATGCAAAATTGTAAAATCGCTGAAACCGTTGTGCCAGCACATCCCAATATTTTGTTTTTTCTGCTTCGCTCATCGGCGGAAAATACCGGTTGATAAAGTCGAGCGATTTGGCCATTACCTCTTTGTAGAGTGGATACGCTTTGTTGATTTGTCTTTGCTTCCAATAGAGAATGGCGAGATCCTCCTGACTCTGCACAAACAAAGGATGGTTGGTTCCCAATATTTTTTCGTGTATTGCTTTTGCTTTGATCAACAGGGGTTCGGCTTCGGCAAACTTGGATTTGTACCGATAGAAATTTCCTAAGTTGTTGATGGCCTTCGCCGACGGTGGACTCTCTTCTCCTTCGCTGCTCTTATACATCGCCACTGACCGCTTAAAAAGATCTTCAACCTTTTCTTCCCTGCCCATCACCCAGTAAAGCATGGCTTTGTTGTTGAATAGGCTTGCCATCTCCGCAGTGCCTTTTCCCAACTTCTTTTCCATTCCCACATACAACTCTTCTGCCTGAGTGTATTTTCCGGTAAAGCGGTAGAGCAGCGCGAGGTTCGAAATGAATTTGAGGTGATTCTTTGACTTGCTATCCTGCAGTTTTTCTGCCACCGAAATAGCTTCCGTCATGAGTTTTTCCGCCTCCTCATATCGGCCGATGGTCTGGTAAACCATCGCTTTGTTATTTAATGTTATCGCCTCGGGCATACTTCCCTTTGCTTTGGCTTCAATGATTACCAAGGCAGCGGTCAGGTCTTTATCTGCCTCGTTGTAACGGCCAAGATCAAAACTTAATACACCGTTGTTATTGAGTGACGCGGCAACGCCAATATTAGTTTCGCCCAATTTTGCCTTTCTTTTTTCTAATGCTGAAAGGGTAACTTCCTGGGCCTGCGTAAATCGACCCATGGTCGTGTACAGCAGTCCGAGGTTGGCCAAGGCTTTCATATAACCGATATCCCCTAGTAATCCTGCCTGTTCATATAAATTAATTGAAGAACGATATCGCCTTTCTGCGTATGTGTATTTTTTCAATCCATAAAAGACTTCTCCCGACTCGAGCTGGAAACGCGCCTTTTCTGATCCATCGGATTTGGTGCTATCAATTAAGGAAGTTCCAAGACTTGCCCAGGTGGCGAAGGTTGCACCTAACTCGCCTTTTTCGTTTACATCAAATGTGCCGGAGTTGTCGGTGAGCAGAATGGCATAATCAAAATCCACAGAGTCAAATTTATCGCGGACTTTGTCCAGCTGACTACCCAGCTTACTGCCGGCTTTCTGCACTTTGTCCTTTACTTTAAGGTTTTGAACCTTGCCTTTGAGTTTTTGAAAGGGGTTTTGTGCATTTAACCCAAAAAAGGAAATTATAAAAAAGAGGAAAAATAGTGGTTTCATGACGGTCAGGTGAAGTTCGGTGAATGCTTATTTCATTCAATTTAGATCATTTGCTTTGCATTCTGTCACTCCAAAATCAGGATAAATCCTGGTCCAGACAAAGTGTCCTGTCAATCATCTTCATCACGACCACCGCTTCTTCCAACGAACAAGGGTTATTTCCCTCACCCCTGAAAAACTTTACCACGGCATCAATCATCGGAAGTTGGATGTTGACCGGGTAATCCATCTCCAGATTTTCAGAACCTTGGTTGGTTATAACTTCGAGCGTCGATTTCCTGAAGAAAGCGAAACGCAACATGCCTTTGTCACCGATAATCTCACAGCTGTCCTGCGTTGCGCTTTCCGCAACATTGAATGCCCAAATACCCTGAAGGCACACGTCGCGATCATACACTGCTTCAAGGTGTGTTACGTCTGGTGCAGTGTACCGTTTGGCCTGATTAAGGGAACGTCCATAAACTTCTTTAGGCACCCCGAAAATCCAGAAAAGAATGTCAAGTTGGTGTGGTGACAGATCATGAAAAAAGCCGCCCCCGGAAAGTTCCGGGTTTATCCGCCATGGGTCTTCGGTTTGAGTAATGATCTTACTGGTCTCCGGTTGCAACGTGGCGATTCGGACCAGTCGAACGTTGCCAATTACGCCTTCCCGAATCAGGGATTTGACTTTATTGAAAAGAGGCAATCTCCTTCTATAATGTGCGACCGATGCTTTGAGGTTGAATTCCAGAGCTAGCCTTACCATTCTTTCAGCAGCAGCAGCATTGACCGAAACTGGTTTTTCAACATAAACTGGTTTGCCGGCCTTCATCGCCTGTTGCGTGTACTGCTCGTGAAAGGCTGGAGGGGTAGCAATATAAATGGCGTTTACTTCGGGGTCATTGATCAATGCCGACGCGTCATTATAAAACCGAGGTACGTCATGACGTTGTGCGAAATTGGCCGCCTTTGCCAAATCCCGTCGCATCACCGCCACTAGTCTGGAGTGATTTGCTATATTAAAAGCCGGACCGCTCTTGACTTCGCAGACGTCACCGCATCCAATAATTCCCCAGTTAACTGTTCCGCTAATTGGTTTCAATCGACACCGGTTACTTCAGGTTTTTCAGATAGGCAATACTTTGCGGCACCTGGGTATTGACGTGACTACTCTCATCTTCAATAAAATAATGAGCAATGCCAATTTTTTCCGCTTCTTTGATTATGGCAGGAAGGTCAATTTCACCCGTGCCCAATGCAACATCGTTTTCCTGCGATGTCCCGCCGGTGAGATCCTTTTTAACTCCTTTTCTCAAATCTTTCAGATGCATCAGTTTCCAGCGATTGCCGTATTTCTTAAGCAATGCAACCGGATTGCCCCCACCGAAGTATGTCCAAAGAACATCCATTTCAAAGGATACGTAAGCTGGATCTGTATTGGTAATAATGTAGTCCAGCAAAGTGTCATTTTCAAATGGCTGGAACTCGTAACCGTGTATGTGGTAGCAAAGGATGATTGCATTTTCTTTCAGAATTTTTCCAGCGGCATTAAAATCAGCCACTGCTTTTTTAGCGTTGTCGTAATTGAAATCACCCTTATGCGGTATCCACGCACACATTACATATTGGGCACCCAGTGCTTTGGCTCTGTTGGCTACGGCGAGAGGGTCTTTGATTAGTTCATCATAACCGGCACCCGTAGACGGTATTTTGATTCCTCTGTCATCGCATAACTTCTTAAATTCGACAGGAGACATTTTACCTTCGCCACCTTCAAGCTCTGTAAAGCCCATGAGTTTGATTGAATCCAATGTGGCGGCCACACCCTTGGGGAAACTCTTGCGAAAAGTATAGGCTTGTACGCCAAACGGCGCAGTATATTTTTGTGCAGCAGCCGGTGATCCCCATGATATCATGGCAATCATCAAAATGGGGAGCGTAATTTTTTTCATATTAAATGATTACAGGTTGTCAATCTTCCAAAGTACTCAATATGTTCCAATTTTAAATCTTAAATCTTGAATTCGTTATCGTCTCAATTTAAAAACATAGGCTGCGCGGACACTGACTATTCCAACAGAAAAATAGCGCAAAGTAAAATCGAATTGGTCGTTGTGATAACCTGCTCCCGGACATACGGTGACAGCCCCCAGCCGGTCTGGCGCCGCAAATGAGCCGGACGTAGAGTAGCCGGGACCGGAATAAGTTGCAGAAGATGAGCCAAATCCAAATCCAGCTTCCAGACTACCATATAATCCCTGAAAAATAGGACCTGGGTAGTAATATTTTGCACCTCCAAGTAGTGGAATCCACACGGCACTGGTTTTTGCCGTGTAGGAACCCGTAGGGGTGTCATAGGTTGAGGACGTGCCATAAGCTATAACACCTGCAGTTGCCGTTACAGTTAAGTGGTCAATGACCTTTAGAGGCTGCTCGTAACGCAGTGAGGCCCCAATGCCAAGACCAGAGGGTAACACGGCTACAAATTCCGGACCTATCGAGAATTGGGTCTCCGATGAAAAGGGCGTGAATCGGTTACGCTGCGAGCGCTGCGAAAAAGACGGCAGGGAAAACAAGAAAAGGATTAAAACAATGGCTGCAGCTGTTTTTGCTTTCATGTTGACTTAAGTTGTGTTGGTTATGTATGATTTAAGGATTATTACAAATCTATTTGACTACGCAAAAATACAGATTATGATCCAAATTGAGTCATCCAATTCGCTGCGTTAATGGATATTTCGGTACTTTTGGCAACCTCATTTCGTAAATGCAAATGGTATGACACCCACTTTTCCCTCCCAACGACTTTATTCTCTCGATGCCCTCCGTGGGTTTGATATGTTTTGGATCATGGGCGCCGAAGAAATCGTTGGCGGCCTTGCCAAAGCTACAGGCGCTCCGTTTTGGGAAACCATTTCCGATCAATTGACGCATCCCGCATGGAACGGTTTTCATTTTTATGATTTGATTTTTCCATTGTTCCTCTTTATGGCGGGTGTGGCTACGCCCTACTCGATTGGCAAAGAGCTGGAAAAAGGGA
>JAYVXP010000116.1:0-5722 GCA_043785125.1 Bacteroidia bacterium | reverse complement strand
ATTCCGCAGCTGCGGCCAACGCTACTTTCAAAATCTTGCCAAAGGTCACAAGCGTGACATCTGTTCCAGCTCTTTTGATGTCGGCCAAGCCGAAGGGAATCAGGTATTCTTCGACCGGTACTTCGCCTTTGTCGCCATACATCAATTCTGACTCCATGAAGATGACCGGATCATTGTCACGAATTGCAGTCTTGAGTAATCCTTTCGCGTCATAGGGCGTAGCCGGAACAACCACTTTCAGTCCGGGTGTGTTGGCAAACCAGTTTTCAAAATTTTGAGAGTGTTGTGAACTCAGCATCCCGGCATTGCCTGTTGGGCCGCGAAACACAATGGGCACACTAAACTGCCCACCGGACATAGACATCATCTTGGCAGCGGCATTAATGATTTGATCGATGGCTACCAAAGCGAAGTTAAAGGTCATAAATTCGATGATTGGGCGGATTCCATTCATAGCTGCCCCTACGCCGATTCCGGCAAAACCCAATTCGGAAATGGGCGTATCAATCACCCTTTCCGCTCCAAATTCATCGAGCATGCCCTGGCTCACCTTGTAAGCGCCGTTATATTCCGCCACTTCTTCGCCCATCAGAAATACCTTGGGGTCACGTCTCATTTCTTCATTCAGGGCTTCACGCAGGGCTTCTCTAAACTGAATTTCTCGCATACGATCGCTGGTTTGGAAAGTGTGTAAAAATAGACCGCTGACTTGAATGAATGAAGGGATTTTTACGATTAATTATTAAAAGAGCCATTCTTTTCAACCCTCAGCGCCTCCGATTTAAGCAAAAAAACCCCGGCTTTTGACCGGGGTTTTTTTGTCTATGAGTTGGTGTATTACTTCAGCGCATTTCTGAACGCTTCCGTTGTTGCAAACTTGGTGAATTCAAGATCGGTCAATGCTTTGGCCTTTAAATTTGGATCAATCTTAACCGCAGTGGTTAGGTTGCTCACCACCGCATCACCGCTACCTGAACGGGCCGCTGCTACCGCGGCGCCATAATAGGCTAATGCAAAATTGCTGTTCTTGCGGGAAGCATCTGCAAAGGACGTAGTGGCATTGGCATAATCTTTTGTAAGAATCTGGGCCAAGCCTTTGTTAAACAGGTTTACATCGTTATCGGCGGCAGAAGATTCAGAACGAACGGCCGCATCGTAGTTGGCCATATAGATTTCGCTTGCACCTTTCACGCCATTGATACCGCGTGATACATCGCTGTTCGCACCGTTGAGGGCTTTATTGGAATAAGCATAAGCTTTCCATGCATTACCTTTCCAGAGCGAAATGGAAGCAAGATTAGCATCCACTTCTGGTGTTTCCTTGATTTTAGCGGCAAGTTCCAATTGAACAGAAGCTTTTTCTGCAAGTTCCGCGGCCCTGGAAGGAGTTTCAATGGCCTGTGCGATGTATGTTGCGCCGAGATTATTGTGGGCATTCCAGTATGCGCCTTTCTTGGTAGCTGCTTCGTAGATCGCTGCTTTTTCCTCCAAAGAAGGAGTGAGGCTGGCGGCATACATCAGTTCTTCGAAAGTAAGGGCATCAGCAGTTGCTTCGCCTTTTGTGATTTGTTTTGCCAATACGGAAATCTCCGCATCGGTTTTCTTTTTCTTGATGGTCAGGATTTCAGTTTTCGCCGCACGCAAGCCTGGGTAAATATCCTTGAATACTTTATCGTAAGTCTTCAGTTTCTTCAACTGCTTTTCCTGATCTTCAAATGACGTGGCGCTGTTGACGATATTCAGGTATTCTGTTTTTTCTTCCGCTGAAATTCCAACGTAAGCCGCCAGTGCACCTTTGAATTCGGACCAATCGTCAACGATCGGTTTCAAAATAAATTTGATTGAATCGGCCTTACCCTGATAGTCGTATTTCTTCATTTGGGCACGGTAGTACTTTTCGATTACCGCAGCACGCTCTTCAGAGAGTTTCTTGTTGATACGTTCAAGACCTTCAGGAGAGTGGGTACCTGTGATCGTTACGGTACGGGTCACATTCTTTGCGGCGATAAAAGCATCCAATTGTTTAGCCTTGTCGCTCTTTGTTTCAGAGGTACGCAATACAGACTTGCCGCGTTCAAAAAGGAAATCAGGGATGATAACGGGGACCAATTCTTCCTGATTGTTATATCCATGTTCTGCAAAAGCCGCGTAATAAGAATTCTGAACAAGTTTGGAGGTTGTGATGATTCCTGTAGCGACAGGAAGCCGTGCAGTTGTTTTCGATTTAGTTCCTTTGGAGGCTACCCCCTGAACTTCAATTGTTCCGACCTTATAGGCATCTTTATAAGGGAACAAGAAAGACTTGGTTACTTTAGGCTGTTCTGTAGCACTACTAGGGAAATCTTCCGCCTTAAAAACGATAGGATCTAATGCCAATTCGCTTTCTCCGTATTTATAGAAAGAGTTGAGTGTGTAGATCGTGCCCTTTTTTAGCATTTTCACAGGAAGATTTGCAGAAAAACTGTAGTTAACAGTGTCTTTGTGCACTTCCAATGGATTTGGTGTTATTTGCAAATTTTGCTGTTTTGCAAGCTTCACCATGTTAGGCAGGGTACAGCCAGTAAAGGTAAACGCACCGATAATTGTGAATGCGTAAAATAATTTTCTCATGGATTTCGATTTAAGATTGTTTCAACGAATCGCAAAGCTAACTTTATATGCCTTTTTTTGCAATAATATGTCAAAAAATTGAGATTAAGACACTTTCTCGGCCCTCTACAACGTTGTATATTTGCATTTCGGTTGATTAAGTCGATAAACCGCTTTTAACTCAGGTAAAAGGAACAGAAAACAACGAGCAGATGGGAAAGGATTGGAGCAAGAGAATTCAGCAGTTTTTTGAAAATCATGCATTTGGGGTGTGCACACGCCTAGGTGAGAAGCTCGGTATTGCCACATCGGCTATCCGGCTATTCTTTGTTTATGCGTCTTTTCTCACTTTTGGCTCCCCGGTAATAGTCTATTTAGCGCTGGCTTTTGTCATGAATATGCGTAAACATCTTCGCAGGAGGAGCAGCACGATTTTGGATTTCTAAAACCGGAGCTTCCGGAAGTTGCTTTTACCCAATAGAAAATAGTCCATCACAATCGATCGAGGATAAATCGGTGCGGACCGGGTATCTGGAAGAAGGTCGTTTAAAGCCTTTCGCTTTTCATAATCTTTTGGCAGATCCTTAAAAAAATGAAGGTGGGCCTTTGCTACAGCCAAAGCATCCTTGCCGGAACCAACCAATAAGAATGATAGCGCAGCCACCCAGTCGAGCACGATCCGGACTGGTAATTTCCAAAGAAGTTCTTTTTTGCTGAAGTGCTTAAAAATCAGGCTTAGTCCATTTCTGAAATTTAAGTAGGTCTTTTTGGGGTTCGATTTGGACAGCGTACCCCCGCCCACGTGGTAAACCCAGCTTTTCCCGACACAGTACACACCATATCCTGCGCGGTTGAGTTTCCAGCACAAATCAATTTCTTCCATGTGGGCGAAGAAGTCTTCGTCCAACCCGCCCATGCCGTGAAACGCATCCGCCCGAATGGCCATGCACGCACCACTGGACCAGAATACAGGTCGGGTGTCATCATATTGCCCATGGTCTTCTTCCATGGCATTGAAAATCCTTCCGCGGCAAAAGGGATACCCCAACGTATCAATAAATCCACCTGCCGCGCCGGCATATTCAAAATATGTTTTATTTTGATAGGAAAGTATTTTAGGTTGGGCTGCCGCGATGGCTGGATTTGCTTTCATCAGTCCGATCATCGGCTCCAGCCATCCCGAAGTAACTTCGACATCGGAATTCAGCAACACATAAAATTGAGCTTCCACCTTTTTGAGGGCATAATTATACCCTCCACAAAAACCTAAATTCTGCGAAATTTGAATCAACTCAACAGCAGGAAATTCCCGGGCAAGGATTTCAACTGATCCATCGGAAGAAAAATTATCAGCAATAATAACTTTAGCCTCTGGACTGAATTGAATAACCGAGGGAAGAAATTTTCGCAGGAGCTCGCGGCCATTGTAATTTAGAATTACTACCGCCGTTTCTATTGAGTTCAAAGTCTAAGGTTCAAAATTTCAACCTATCATACTACTTAAATCAAAACCAGGGATGTTGGGTAGCATGCCATCGGTGCTTTTCCGCAATTCCTCCTTGCCCAGAATATCTGCCTCTTCCGATGCTTTGTTGACGGCGGCCACCACAAGGTCTTGTATCAGAACTTTATCTTCACTTTTCAGGATGGCGGGATCAATATCAATGGCGATCACCTGTTTTTTGCCATTCACGGTGGCCCTGACCATGCCTCCACCTGATTCTGCAGTTGCTTTAATATAAACCAGATTATCCTGTGCTTCCTTGAGACGGGCCTGTACCTCTTTCACTTTGCCCATCATTTTCATCATGTCAAACATAATTCTAGAGGATTGATTGAACCGCAAAAGTAACGAATTGTAACTTGTCCTGCTTGTTTTTTTCACAACTCACAACGCACAACTGATTTGTTATTTGGATTTTTTGATCCCGATAGCTTTCGGGAGCGACTGTGTAGTTTGTTTCCATTCTTATATTCAGAGATGGCGTAAGTCGACCCCAAACAATGGGCAAACCCCAATTGCCACTCGCATATTGGTCACCGATAGACATCGGGATCGCAAATCCACCCTTGAGCAGAAGAAAATGGAAGTTAGTAGTGATTAATGAGTTCCGGAGTGCGAGGGAGTTAATGAGGGATGTTAAGGAAATACAAAGTTGTGAGTTGGTGAGTTGTGAGTTGTGAGTGAATTTTGAGGTTGTGAGGGTGACGGGCCACAACCCAATCAGCATCATTACTTTCTTTTATTGAATAAAATCACCGTGCCATTGTGGCTCAGGTTTTGACCGGCCACATCGGTTACCTTGACGGTCCAAATATAAGTCGTCTCGGTCATCAACTTCCCGTTGAAGGTGCCGTCCCACGGTTCTTGCTTATCGGTGGTGAAAATGAGCGTGCCCCACCGGTCAAAAATATTTAGTTGCATGGTGGTGATGTAATGACCCGATACCATAAAGCCATCGTTCAAAGAATCCCCATTGGGTGTGAAGGCCGTTGGGTAAAACAAATTGACTGCTTTGACAAAACGGGCTGCGTTGGAAATGGAACTGATTACCGGATCGTTGGGTGTGGCGATGACGCGGTACGACACGATCTGATTCACCAGGTCTACTTCGCTGTCGACAAACGAAGTGGCGGTTCCGACTGAAAATGTTTTTAACAGAGTTCCCTGTTGACTGTATTTCTCCAGCGCATAACTCTTCACTCCATTAACCCATCCTGAATAATTATTCCATTCCAGGCTGATAACATTTTTCTTATCCAATGAGCCCGTGAGCCGGAGAGGACATACCAAATCGCCAGGAGGACTGTTATTGCCACACTGATCCTGATAGTCAATGCGGTAGCAATAGTTGCCCTTGGTGGAATAGGTAGGATCAATGTAAGTTGGAGTGGTCACTGTGCTGATGAATTGGGCTGAGCCGGCATTCTGAGCCCGCAAAATAGTGTAGGAGGTGGGTACAAATAAAGGACTCTGTAGCCACGAGAGCTCCACCTGGGTATCACTCACGATCGCACTGGTGTTATTGATCAATGCAGGCGTATTAGTGCTGATGGCATCAACGCATTTTGTCAGGGAAATACTCTTGCTCCCGTTGCTGTAATTATTGGTGACCTGGTAGCAGTAGTTGGT
>JAYVXP010000115.1:0-17515 GCA_043785125.1 Bacteroidia bacterium | reverse complement strand
GCACAATTCTCGCAAATAATTCTTTGAGATAATGATATTCTACTGAATTATAGACAGCCTTATTGATGGAGAAGCTACTGGTGATGGCTATACGATCGGTGAAGTTTGATACATTGAACAGAAACCGACCTCCCCCCTGAGGCAAGGTTAGAGCAACCGGAGCGGGCAGCTCATCGACCTGGTACAATGACAAGTTTTGTAAATTAAGAGTCAATACCTCCTCCTGCGGTGATCCGAAATCAACGGGGTAGAGCCGCTCCGAGGACTTAAACGGATTTTCAGTGACTCTCCCAAAAAGAAATGGATTAAAATAAATGGTTTGAAAACTGCCTCCGGCATCTAATTTGATATCCATTTTTTCGATCAACGGCTTATCCAGGTCATCGAGGTTCTCCACCTGATAATTGATCAATTCAATTTCCTTCCATCGATTTTGTTGCTTCTTCCTGTATTCGGTTAAATCCCCGGCCGCTGCCATTTCAGTTCGCTTCGAAAAAGCAGCATAACCATGATAATTAATGATCACATTACCTTCGAAGGCACCATCCTTCGTCATTTTTAGATCAATGGCTGTTAACGTTTTATTCTTGTCTTTCGGTTTGAGTTCGATCCAGAAAGATTCTTTTGCCATCAGCCTGCCTTTGCCATTGAGGCAACGCATCGGTAAGAATCCGAACGGCTGTAATGAGTTAGTCGCGTCCATGAGATATCGCTTTTCAGCAATGTCCACCGCACCAATAACATAATTGAATTCGGTCATTACCGGAAAAAGTTCAAGCGGCAGACCGTTATCGCGTGTGGAAAGAATGACGGGATTGGCATTGAGTCCTGCTGATTTCAGCGCCCCAACCAATGACAAATTGATATCTGCTGCGCTTCCCTTTCTGGCTTCAAAAGCCTTCTTCACCCCTGACTCAGTAAATATTCCATAGACGTTATTCCACACATAGTTGGTCCTAACAAATTCGTAAATTATCCTGGCCTTTTTCAATTCGTCTGTTTCCCCGGTGGTGAGCTCCCTGACTTTGTCTTCCAGGAGGTTTTCTGCCTTGCGCACCTGTCCTCCAAAATCATTGCTTTGGCGCAACTCCTGATCTACGTCTTTCCATTCTTTTGTTTTTTTGTCGATGTGTCCGTCAAAATACCTGATTTCGGATAACTCAAAATGGATCGCTGAAATAAAATTGCTCTCTGCCGTCATATATTGCTCGTTCTGAAATGCGGGTACATCATCCATGCCATACTTTAACAAAGCGCAGTTAGCCTTAGCTCCTCCACCCGGCTGAAAGCAATCTTCAACCAAAGAAGATTCGTTTTTCGTGAGCTTGTAATATCCTTTCAATGCGATGTTATAAATATAATTCGCAGGGATCAGTGCCCAGTACTCACAGTGAACCTTGGGGATGTCGGATTGAAACTCCCAGGATCTGAAATTAAAAATGAATGGGGAATTGATCTTGTACTTAACTTCAATGACGCTTCCTTCGCGAATGTCGGGCAAGGTAAATTTTATTGAGCTTGAATATTTTCTGTCATCCTGCCTGAAAATATTTTTGGCGTCCATTTTAATCTCCTTTTTCAAACCTTTTTCAAGATTGTAAGTGGAGGCTACAACGAACTCCATCGTTTCCTGATTCTTCACACCTTTATGAAGTCGAATCTCAAAGTTCGCCTGACCAAAACCCCTTCTCTTCAAAATCTTGATTTTCAAATAGTGCTCAAAGATCAGACCCTCATTCTGCTGATCGCTGATGAAAGCCTGACCCAATTCATTTAAGACCACAGCACTGGCGCTCGTATCTTTCTTATAATCCTTCATCTCCAGATCAAAATAGGTCACCTTGCCCATGGACAAATCCATGTTTTGCGAAATAGCGCTTATGGCACTGAGCAGAAATGCAAGTGTATTATATGCCCGAATCATGGGTGTTGCTATTTAATTCATTTCCCTCGAAATCTTAAACGGGAACTTTTGTCAGCCTCGTCAAGTAACTATTAAATTAAGGGCCTCCTTAAAAACTCCTTGTAACCTTCTCTTCCGGAGACGGGTGACCGGTTGAGGCCATAAAAGGCAGGGCTTTTAGAGATTTAAGGTTCTTTTTTTTCCTTTTTCACAAAACTATAACCGATCGTTGCGACAACATAGCTGTTATAGATATTGATTACGCTGCCCGAAGCTCCATAAAAAATCGAGTTTGAATATTCAATTACAGGGACAAATCCTTTAACATATTTTGCGCCTATGTTTAGTCCAAACGGAAGTTCATATTCTACCCCAACACAAAAGCCAAAATCAAATTTCTGATGCTGTTTTTTATATTGGCTTGCATTGCCGAAAATGCTGTTGTCCTTGTACAAATTTCCGCTTGGATCCTTGCGGTCAATCCAGGCCTGACTGAGAACACCCAGATAAGGTCCGGCGAAAACTTGCAAGCCTTTGAAGTGAAAAGAAGGACTCATCGGAAAAATGTCTATGGTATGTCTTACATAGTTGGTCTGGTAAACAGGATTAATTGAATCCTTCAAAAGAATATTCATTGATCGCACGGAGTACATTACTTCATGCTTTAGCCAGAAATACTTGCCCAATCTTGAGTTAGCAAAAACGCCAAAAGTAATACCTTGTTTTCCTTTTGCAGGTCCGGCATTCGAAATCATGTTAACATCACCACCCCGTAGTGCAGGCGACAAGGCCCCTACTTTGAAGCCAAATGTGGTTACACCATCTTGTCCACTAGACGCCGAGGCGATAGTCAATAAAAGAAGTACAACCAGTGCAGGTTTCATTTTCTTGGTCCGTTTTTAGAAATTAATGTCCCAAATGCCCGCCATGCGTTCAAGTTCAACCAATCCGGCAGCATAATTATACAACGCAATAAAATAATTCAATTGTGTTTCATTATAGGTTCTTCTTGCATTTAATACTTCCAGTAAGCTGGTTTCTCCTCTTGTGTAGCTGTATACCTTGCCATCATAAACTCTCTTGGCCTGACTGAGTAGTCCGTTATTGAATTGCTGAACTTGTTTCTTGGAAGCAAGGTAACTGTAATATGCCTGGGCTACTTCCGTCTCAATTTGCAATTCAGTCTGTCGGTACAAAACATCTGCTTTAATTATACCGTATTCGGCTTGTTTCAGATCACCCTTATACTTATTCGAGAATTTTAAGGGCAAAGCAATGCCGGCGGATATCATGCTGAATGACGGCGTGGGGGAAATTACATTGCGCACATAGGATGTATTACTTACTCCAATATTTAAACCCAAATCGATCATTCGGTTTGCTTTTGCTAGCTTTAGTGCATCCTGCGAAACAGTTTTGTTTTTCAACGCAGCCAACAGATCAGATCGGTTATTCTGAGCCTCCGTTACGAGCATTTTTAAATCAAATTCCCTGTCAAATTTTGAAAAATCACCGATGGGATAAAGTAATGTGTCCCGATTCTGTTCCGCCAGCATCATACCCAAGTCAAGAAGCGCTGACCTCAGGTCGGATTCGCCCTGGAAAACATTATTAAGCATTGAGCCCGCCTCAAGCTGACTCTGTTTTGCATCAATTTCAGTAATGGACCCCAATCGGAAGCGCATACTATCTGATCTGGCCAACTTTTGCATACTGACGTAAGAGTTTAATTGCACATCCAGCAAAAGTTTTTGTCTGAGTGCTGCCAAAAAAGTCAATGTCGCATCCGCCCGGAGATTGCGAAAATAGTTTTCAAGCAGGGCTTTTGTAAGTTCCGTATTGCTGGTCGCGAGGTCTATCCTGGCTTTCCTTTTGCCTCCCAACTCAAGGAGAAATCCCATGTAAGTACCTGCACCATAGCCCAAATTCATCCGTTGCTCCCCGTTATTGAAGCCGATCAAAGAAATGGTTGGGTCCGGGAATACTTTAGCTACCAAAATCCCCGCTTCAACAATGTTCAGGTTAAATTTCTCGGCTGCATAACTGAGATTTTGTTTACCAACCTTCGCCAAATATTTAGGATAGGCAATGGGGTTACGCGCAAAACTTGTGTCAATCTGAGCACGGCCAAGAACACAGGAAGCCAGGCAAAAGAACAAAAGTATGCTGTGGAGAATTGATCGTCTCATGATTTCAAATACCTAAAGAATCCTGGCTGGGGGTTTCCTGATAATCATTACTGCCCCACTTTTTTTCCATTAAATAATACAGTGCCGGTAAAACAAACAAAGTGATTGCGGTTGCTACAAAGAGACCATATACAATGACGGTTGCCAGTGGTCGTTGAACGTCTGATCCAATGCCTGTTGCAAGTGACGCCGGCAACAAGCCCAGCACAGCAACCGTAGCCGTCATCAACACGGGTCGGAACCGATTTTCAGCCCCTTCAATTACGGCCGTCAAAAGCTCAGCACCTTGTTTTCTCAAGTCATTAATATGAGCAATCATAATCACGCCGTTTTGAATTGCCACGCCAAATAAAGCAATGAAACCCACGGCGGAAGAAACGTTTAAAGTCATTCCCCTAATGTTAAGCGCAAGCATTCCCCCAAATAAAGCCAGCGGTACAATACCCAGGATAAGACCTGCCTGACGAAATCTTCCAAACGCGGCGTACAGCAAAAGAAACATGATTGCCAAAGCGAGCGGAACGATCACTGACAATCTGGAATAGGCTCTGTTTTGATTTTCAAATTGCCCCCCCCATCTGATATTGTATCGCTCATGATCATATTTCAGTGAGTGATCGATGGCCAATTGTGCTTCTTTCAGAAATGACGTTAAGTCGACACCCCTCAAGTTAAGCCGTACAGTCAGGTGCCTTTTATTCATCTCACGGGTAATCGTGCTTTCCCCTGTCGATGTTTTTACCGTGGCAACTTGCGACAAAGGTATTTTCGCACCCGCTTGAGAAGTGAGCATAAGGTTTGATATCCTTTCCGGGGTATTCCTGCTTTCCGGGGTGTACCGGCAGATAATGTCATACACTTTGTTGCCCACAAACAGCTGGGATATCCCTTTACCTCCAATCGCCACTTCAATTAATTGGGAAACATCGCTTACGTTTAGTCCATATCTGGCAACTGCATCCCGGTCAACTTGAATTTGCAATTGCGGAAGCGGGGGCTCCTGATCAATAGCCAAATCAACTGCTCCTTGTACTCCTTTTAGGGTATGCAAAACTTCTTCACAAAGGCGCCGGGTCTCCTTAAAATCATCGCCATAAACTTTCACGACAAGTTCGCTGTGTGCTCCTGCGATTTTGTCCATTACTCCGTCTATCATCGGTTGAGAAAATCCAACCGTGTAACCTGGCATCATTGAATATTCTTTTGAAAGTTCTTCGATCAACTTGAACTTATTCTTACCACTGGGCCACTCATCATAAGGTTTCAAACCGATTGAACACTCAAAATGAGATGCCGTCCAGGGGTCCGTACCATCATCATTGCGCCCTGCCTGAATCATCATATAAGTGACTTCTCCGTATTTCAGGGTATGCCGACGAAGTGTATCACTCATTTCCTTTGATTTTGCCAAAGACAAACCCGGTGGTAATTGTACCTGAAGCCAGATCGAACCTTCATCCAATGGAGGTAAAAAATCCTTACCAACCGAAGCGGAAAGTAAAATGGCTCCAATCAATACTACAATCAGGGGTGCAAATACCTGTTTGGGCTTTTTCAAAATTGCCGTTATGGCATCGTTGTAATCCTCGGTCACCACCTCCAGCCATCGATTATGAAATATCTTCTTGGGTTGACGGTAAACTGCATAAGCAAGACCAGGGATCAGAAGCAGTGCAACGCATAAGGCTCCGAATAATGCATACCCTACCGTGAACGCCATGGGAGTAAAAAGTTTCTTCTCCACACGTTCAAAAGCAAAAAGAGGCAAATATGCCGTAATGATGATGATGGTGGAAAAGAAGATTGGTTTGGCCACATCTGAGGCTACCTTGCCGATCGTTGATTCGTGCAGTTCTTCTAAGGGATTTGCTTCACGTTTTTTCAAAATCGTTTCCATCATAACAATGGCGCCATCTACGATAATCCCAAAATCAATGGCGCCCAGTGAAAGTAGGTTAGCAGGAATATTCGTAAAGTGCATCATGATGAAGGCTACCAGCAGCGCCAGGGGAATCGTAATCGCAACCAGCAATGCGCCGCGCCAGTTTCCCAGAAAAACGATCAGCACAATAACGACTAACGTCATCCCCTCAAGCAAGGTATGAGAAACTGTGTTCAGGGTTGTGTTGACCAGATTGGTACGGTCCATGAAAGCACGAATCTTTACTCCTTCTGGCAATAAATTACCATTCAAATCATCCACCGCCGCATGGACACCTTCTAGAACCCGTGATGGATTTTCTTTCTTAAGCAATAACACAATACCCTCTACACTTTCAGAATAATTCACATGCGTATCAGAATAGCCCAATACACCTTTTCGCTCAATATTGCCGTATTTCAATGAACCAACATCTTTGAGAAAAATGGGGACACCATTGACCGATTTTACGACAATGTTTCCGAGACCATCCAGCGTTTTGATCAGACCTATACCCCTCACTACATAGCCAAGGTCTCCGCGGGTGAGAACACTTCCCCCCGCATTTGCATTATTGTTAATTACCGCAGTTTGAACATCCGTTATCGTCAGTTTGTACTGCTCCAATTTGCGCGGATCAACCTCTATTTGATATTGCGTGGTGATCCCTCCAAAATTGGTAACGGCTGCAATTCCCGGAACTTGTTTTATTCTGGGAATAATAACCCAATTTTGCAAATCCGTCAGTTCTCTTAAATCGTGATTCTTACTTTCAATAATGTAACGGTATATTTCACCGATTGGTGATGTAAGTGGATCTAACCCAGGCTGCGCTCCATAGGGCAGATTAAGATCATTCAGACGTTCCTGGATCCGTTGCCTTGCCCAATAATCCTCAACTCCATCCTGAAAGACTATCGTTATCATAGAAAGCCCGAAAGTGCTCTTGCTGCGCATGACGTGCATGCCGGGCAAACCGTTGATCGTCCGCTCTATTGGAATAGTGATTTGTTGCTCTACTTCCTCTGCAGCCAGGCCGGTAACTTGCGTTACTACCTGAGACGTAACGTCGGCGATGTCAGGGTATGCTTCAATGGATAATTGTTTCCAGGAATAGTACCCAAAGAAAGCCACGAGGACAAAAAACACGATGAATAACCAACGCTTTCTTATCGCGACGAAAATCAATTGCTTCATTCTAATTCTGCATTTTGGATTTCGGCTATCTTACGTCCAGAAGGTAAAAGCCTCCCTCAGTAACTATTTTTTCGCCATCGACAAGGCCAGATTTGATTACCACACGATTGCCCTCGGTACCCGAAACGTCAACTTTTCGTCTCACATAACGGCCTTGACCAACTTCAAGGAAAACAAAACTTTCATCGCTCATTTGCAGGACCGCCTTGGAAGGTATCAAAATGCTGGAAATGGGAGCATCAACAAAATTCACCGTTACATACATCCCCGGCTTAAGAGTGTGATCCTGATTGTTGCACTCAATTAATACCAGAACACTTCGGGTGCTTTCATCAACAATTTCGTTGACGTGATAAACTTTGCCCTTAATATGTTTTTCCGGAAGGGCTGCAATCTCAATGTTGCATTCGTCTAACTCATGAATAAATCGAATATCCTTTTCTTTTACCTGACCTACTACCCAAACTTTTGATAATTCCGCCACCGTGGCAACACTGGCCGCATCGTCTTTAATAAATTGCCCCACGACAATTCTATTATCAACCACTTCTCCAAAGATGGGAGACCTTACAATAAGTGGCTGGCCCAGAATTAAATGATCAGGATCTGCCTTAAATATTTTGATCCCCACCAATGCATTTTCATATTCCTTGTTTTCTACTTCATAGGCCGTTTCGGCTTCGTCTAAATCTTTTTCCGTACCCACACCATTATTCATCAAATCCTTCTTTCGTTTCAATATCTTGGCGGCCAATTGCAATTGCGATCTTTGTTGAAAAAATATTTTCTGAGCACTGAAAAAATCAGGTGAGCTGATTTCAAATAAAGGCGTATCCGGAGTAACGCGCATTCCCAGTTTTACATAGGATTTTAGAACCCTTCCTTGAAAAGGCGGGGCAATCTCCGCATAGCTTGTTGGGATAGCTTTGACCGTGCCCGCAGTCAACAATTGGATGCGATACGGTTCACTTTGTATAGCGCCAACTTTTAATTTATTGGCAAGATTTGAATGATCATTAATTACAATCGTGTCTCCAGAAATAGTATAATTCGCCGCAGAAAGGCTGCCTTTTTTTGCTCCACAGGAGTTTAGCAGCAGCGCCATCATGCCCAAAAAAACTATGTTCTTTCCCACTTTCAACGCAAATTCAATTTTTGGCATGGACTATGGGTTCTTTTTAATAAAATGCTTGAGTCGATTACAAGGCGCGAAAATACATAATAGCTTGACAATTAAGAGAAACCTTGTGAAATAAATGGCCAACTGCCGATGAACAGAAGCTTTCTTGAAAATCTTAACCCATCGGATTAATACCTTGCACAAACAGCATGTGTGCTAAATATCTTTGGTGGCGGCACCGCTTTTGAAGGTGCAAAATGGTCACAACTAACCTTATTGTGACTGCCCTCGGTATTCACATTACAAGGCGTCATTCGCATTTCATTCGCTATCTTTGAAATCAATTGATTTGATTCATGCAAAAGATTCGGGTACTTATCGCCGATGACCATAAGATCATCCGCGTAGGATTGCGGGGATTGATTGAATTGTCGCAGGACATTGAAGTAGTGGCCGAAGCTGAAAACGGAACTGAAGTAAAAGAACTTATTCAGACCGTAAAAGTTGATGTGGTCCTCATGGATATCGATATGGGGCATACCAGCGGGATCGAAACGACCCGGCACCTCAAAACAGCACACCCTGAAATTAATGTACTGGGACTGACCATGCACGAGGAGCAGGAATACATTGTTGAAATGCTGGAAGCCGGCGCGAGTGGTTATCTGTTGAAAAGTACCGGAATGGAGGAACTGCTCACCGCCGTTCGAACCGCGGCAAAAGGAGACAGCTACTTTAGTCATCAGGTTTCGGCCACGTTGCTTCAGGCCATTACCCGGCAAAAGGCAACGCCTCCTTCAAAAGGAAACGGCAATATACCGCTCACGGACCGCGAAATTGAAGTACTCCGGCTCATCGCGCAAGAACACTCCAATGGAGAAATTGCTGAAAAACTCTTTATTAGTATCAGAACCGTAGATACCCACCGTAGGAACTTACTTGAAAAACTGCAAGCCAAGAACACAGCCGGTCTGGTAAAGTATGCCTTTGAAAAGGGCCTACTTTAACCAACCAAGGCCCAATATCTAAGACCCAAAACCAGTACTACGAGAATTGCCTGCCCTTTCTGCGCATTTGCGCAAGTCACTACGCTTTTTCACCGGTTTTTAAAAACACGCTTTTTTACTCTACCACACGGATTTTGGTCAGTCTACTTTTACATCGCCAAACAAAACCCGGAAAGACGAATCATGAAATCCTCTCTCAAAAAATCCAGCGATGACGAATTGATCAGTTGCATTGGCCAGGGCAACCGCGAAGCCTTTGGTGAGCTTTATCATCGCTACTATAAAAAAGTATTTCGCAAGTGCTTATCTTTTACCAGGGACTCTGACGAAGCATTTGATCTCGCCCAGGAAGCTTTGATGAAAGCATTTGATAAACTCCACACCTTTCGCGGGGAGGCCTCATTCTCAACCTGGCTTTTTACCATTACGCAGCGTCATTGTCTGGCTTCGCTGAAAAAGGAGAATAAAAAAAATAGTTTGTCTTTTTTGGAAAGTGAGCATTTCCCTTTCGACGCGACAGAAACTGAATCGACGCATGACCGAATTGAGCAGGAAACAATCATGTTTAGTTTGCTGCATGCTTTACCCGAACCGGAACGTCAACTTCTGACGATGAAATACAAAGACGGAGAATCTATCGAAAAACTCCAAACCATTCTGGATTTGTCATCCAGCGCAATAAAAATGAGGCTTAAACGCTCAAAAGAAAGGCTAAACCTGCTTTATGGCCTGGCGCTTACCTATGGCCTTGAGCAGGTCCTTTCTCAAATATAGGGTCGCGGTGCAGGTGACTTTGGAGGATAGTAAGGTCTAAACCAAAAGCGTCCCATCGTGACAAAAAGAATTCTGTTCCCATTTTCATCTGAAAAGGACTTTTACCGCGGCTATTCCTGGACTATGGAACTGGCCTTGCGGATGAATGCTACCCTTTATTTTTTTACCGCGGTTCCGGAGGATCATCCGGATGACAAACATTTCCTAAAGAATATTTACTACTCCCTGTTGGCCGCCAGGGGAAACTACCTGCAGCATAGTTTTACGCCAAGGAAAGGAACCGCCATCGCCAAAACGGAACGGCTGATCGAAAAGGGTGACCTGACCTGGTCTTTAATAAAATTTGTAAAAAAAACAAAGTTCGATATCGTGGTTGTCGACCCTGATGCTTTGGGCCTCACGCCCTCCACCATTCATGATGTTGTTGAAAATTCAAATGGCGTAATTGTATTGCCCGATCAAAGTGAAATTTCGTACAGTCCTGCTTACCGATCCGGCCACGAAACAGGTGAAAATGCTACGGATGATTTTTTTAATGTCCTGCAACAATCCGATTGCTATCAACTTCATAGCAATTTCTTTCGTATCCTGGGTCAGGATAAGAGACTTTTCAACTACCTCCGGGGTTTTTTCAGGAAAAACGAATAGCCTACTCAACCAACGCGTTGGATTTTTCAAATAGGTATTTTTTTATTGTGACTATTTAAAGACAGTTGAATCTAAATAAATTCATCCGTTTGGCGACACAAATTTATATATGGTGGCCTTTTGGTAATTTGATTCAATTGAGGTCTATATTTGGCCGGAAATTTCCGTTTGCTTATTTATTGCTAGCACATTTCAATCTCAAAGGTTTATGCGATCCCTTTTTCGGATAACAATTTCACTCATGTCCTTTCTCCCAACATTTGTTGCGGCAGCACAAACTGTTGATTCGGTTAAGGTCACGTTTCCTCAGGTAGAAGAGATCTTTCTTCGCAATAATTATAGCCTTTTAGCACAACGCTATAACATCGCTTCCTCCGAAGGTGCTATCAAGCAGGCTAGGCTTTGGAACAATCCATTGTTTTTCATTGAATCCAACCTCTACAATCCGATCAACGGAAAGCTTTTTAATTATGGTCCTGTTAATAAAAGTAAGGGTGAAAACTTTAATTGGGGAGATGGAAAACAGGTGAATGGCACGCTAAGTTTGCAGTTGAATCAATTGCTTTTAACGGCGGGTAAGAGAAGTAAGATGGTCCATTTAGCTGAAGACAACAAAGACATTCAATTGGCCATATTTTCAGATCTTCTCCGCGCACTCCATTACGATCTATACCAAGCGTTCATTTTGCTCTATTACGACATCGAAAGCATCAAACTTCTCCGAGAAGAGGAGTCTCAATTGGTCAGCTTGATCGACATTGAACTTATCGCTCTAAATAGAGGTGCGGTTTCAGGGTATGAGGTCTTACGTCTTCAGTTTGAATTACAGGATATTCGCAAATCGATAAAAGAACAACAAGACGAAGAGGCTGACGACGAAAATACACTTCGGGTGTTATTGAGCTCCGATCCATTTACTTTCTATTTACCCCGGCTTCTGTCAGGGGAACCGGAGCCAACATTGTTTGTAAATCAACTGGTGGATTCCGCATTGACCAACCGTCCTGAGATCAAAATCACGCAGTATAACCTGGACTACAATAAAACGAATATTTCATTGCAAAAGGCGTATTCCATCCCTGATCTAAACCTGGGTGGAACGTACGATCGAAGTGGCAATGCCTACTACAATTATACAGGCATTAATATGGCCATCAATTTGCCCTTGTTCAATCGAAATCAGGGAAATATAAGAATTGCCGAACAGCAGTTCCAGCAAGCACAAATCCAGCGAAAGCAAACTGAGTTTAATATCAAAGAGGATGTCGTGAAGGCGTATCAAAAATGGCAAAATAGTCGTCAGCAAAAAAACATGATTCAACCACAGTACGAACAAAATCTTCTAGACATAAGCCAATCTGCGACGGAAAGTTATAATAAGCGTACGATTGGTCTTCTCGATTACCTCGATAAAATCAAAACTGCAAGGAATGCACAGCTCAATTTATTTAATCTTCAGCAGTCGTTATCGCTGTCCCGGGAATTCATCAACTTTACCACCAACTCAAAAGTATTTAAATGAAAATTTTTAAGGTACTAATTTTGACTCTGGCAGTTGGATTATTTGTTAGTTGCGCTAAACAAACTGACAAACTAAGCAACGCAGATGCCCAAGACTCATCGACAAATGTGTTCAAGACTGACACGGTACGCTACCTCAGTATGAATGAAGAAACACGCCTCAATGGCAACGTTGATTTTGATCAGAACAGTATCGTCAAAATCTATTCGCTTGTCAGCGGTCGCGTATCCGCAGTGAAGGCGGACTTAGGTACTCACGTTGAGAAAGGGACTGAACTGGCCCTGGTAGAGAGTCCGGACATCGTAAATTACATTAACGATTTTAACCAGGATCTTCTAACATTGGCGGTAGCAAAAAAAAACTATGAGAACGTTCAGTATTTGTTTCAGGCCAAGTTTTCTTCGGAAATCGATTTGATTTCTGCAAAGCGAGATTTTGACAAATCAAAAGAAGAATCCGAAAAGTCGTCCAACCTATTAAAGTTGTACGGTGGATACAAGCAAGGGGAAACAGGATACATGAAAATAAAGTCGCCCATTACGGGTTTTGTGGTAGACAAAAACGTCAACCCGGGTATGGACATCCGAAGTGACAATACCAATCCGCTTTTTACCATTTCGGATCTAAAAACGGTGTGGGTAATGGCCAATGTCTATGAAACGGATATTTCTAGGGTGTATAAGGGCATGAGTGTTTTTGTGAAAACGTTGGCCTATCCAGACAAGGAATTCCAGGGACACGTTTCTAATATTAATTCAACCATCGACCATGAAGCAAAGGTTTTGCGTGTGCGTATCCAAATCCAGAATCCGGACGGCATGTTAAAGCCTGACATGTTTGCGTCAATCACTTTAAACCACCCGCTGAACAGAAGCGCATTGGCAGTGAATCCAAAGGCGATTGTTTTTGATAACAATCTTTACTATGTAATTGCAATGAAGAAGAAAAAACTGGAAAGAAAAGAAGTAAAGATCGTAAGCAAAACATCCCGCTATACGTTCGTACAAGGCGACCTGACCACAGGGGATCTGGTGATCACCGAGGGTAGCCTTTTGGTATACACCAGCATGAACCTATAAGGCATGAAACAGTTTTTGAGCGCTGTAATAAACTACTCCATCGCCAACAAGGTTGCGATTTTTTTTCTCACGGCAGTGATGATCGTGAGTGGGGTTGTTGCATTCTTGTATACCCCGATTGAAACATTTCCGGATGTCACCAATACAAACGTCATCATCATCACCCAATGGCCAGGAAGAAGTTCTGAAGAAATTGAACGGTTTGTCAGCATTCCTATCGAGACAGAAATGAATTCGGTGACGCACAAAGCTTCGATGCGTTCCATTTCCCTTTTTGGTTTATCGGTGATTACCCTGATATTCGAAGATGGCGTTTTGGATTTTAATGCGAGAGTGGAAGTAGCGAATCACCTGCCCAATGTTAACCTTCCTGATGGCGCTAATGCAGAAATTGAAGCACCGTATGGTCCTACTGGTGAAATATTTCGCTACACCCTCAGAAGTAAAACAAAAGAAGTTACGGAACTTAAATCCATTCAAGACTGGGTGATCATTAAGCGCTTAAAATCCGTCCGCGGAATAGCCGATGTCGTCAGTTTTGGCGGAAAAGTGAAGACCATAGAAGTGAGCATCGACCCCAAAGTATTAGCCAAATATAATTTCACGGCCATTGATGTGTACGAGGCACTGAAGGCAAGCAATATCAACGTGGGCGGTGATGTGATTCACCAGGGGTCTCAATCCCTGGTGGTGAGAGGTATTGGCATGCTGAAGAATACGGTCGATGTTGAAAATGTTATTATTAATAACATAGGCAATGTGCCAATCAAAATTAAAGACGTGGCCGTCGTGCGTGAGGGATTTGAACCTCGCCTCGGGATCGTAGGAAGGGACAATACCGATGATGTCGTAGAGGGAATTGTGCTGATGCGAAAGGGAGAAAATCCCAATGATGTGCTCCCTGATCTGAGAAATAAGATTAACGAAATAAATGAGTTGGTTTTACCTCCAGATGTGCAAATCGACGTCTTCTATGATCGCTCCCGATTGAATGAATATACGCTTCATACAGTAGGTGAAAATGTGATTTTGGGTATTATTTTGGTGACGATCATTGTCCTTATTTTCTTAGCCAATTGGCGCACGACAGTCATCGTAGCAATTGTTATTCCGCTCGCTTTACTTTTTGCATTTATCTGTATCCGCATAAAAGGGATGACTGCCAATTTGCTTTCCATTGGAGCGATCGACTTTGGAATTATTATCGATGGAGCTGTAGTAATGGTGGAAGGTATCTTTGTGATGCTGGCATTCAAAGCCCATGAGTTGGGGATGGAATCGTTTAATAAACGAGCGAAATTAAGCTGGATATCAAAGACTGCATTGGAAATGGGAAAATCAATTTTCACTTCCAAAGTGATTATCATCACTGCACTACTTCCTATTTTTGCATTTCAAAAAGTGGAGGGAAAACTATTCTCCCCGTTGGCTTACACCATTGGTTTTGCGCTGATTGGATCGTTAATCTTAAGCCTCACACTTATTCCGATGTTATGTACGCTCCTGCTGCGTAAAAATATTCGTGAGAAAGAAAATCCGTTTATCAATTTTGTTTACAGAACATATCTACCTGCGTTTAATTGGGTTCAAAATAACGTTCGCTTAAGCATTGGCCTGACGATCGGTGCTTTTTTACTCTCCATTTTCATTTTCTTCAAATTTATTGGAAGCGAATTTCTTCCAGGCCTCAACGAAGGTTCGATTTACGTCCGCGCAACAATGCCGTTATCCATAAGCCTGGAGGACAGTTATGCCTATACCCAAAAATTCCGAAAAGAATTTCAGCGGTTCTCCGAGGTACGCGGTGTCATGTCTCAAACGGGAAGACCTGATGATGGAACAGATCCAACAGGATTTTTCAATATTGAATTCTTTGTCGACCTATATCAAAAGTCGGAATGGAAAGAGAAAATTTCCAAGGAAGAATTGGTGAACCAAATGCAAAAAAAGCTTTCTATCTATAAGGGGGTAGTGTTCAATTTTTCTCAACCCATTTCAGACAATGTAGAGGAGGCCGTATCCGGCGTAAAAGGGTCTATGGCCATTAAAATTTTTGGCAACGATCTTAACATTCTTGATGCAAAGGCTGATTCGGTTTTCAATATCATGAAAACGGTGGAAGGAGTACAGGATTTGGGAGTGTTCAGAAACCTGGGTCAACCCGAATATAGGATCGAACTTGATCAGCAAAAACTTGCACAATTCAACGTTTCTGCCGAAGTCTGTCAGGGGGTAGTGGAAATGGCGATCGGGGGTAAAACGGTCAGTGAATATTACGAAGGAGAAAGAAAATTTGCCATTAAGCTAAGGTATGACCAGGCCTATCGATACGATGAGGAGCAGATAGAGAACTTACTTGTACCTACTCGGATTGGAACTAAAATTCCGTTGAAAGAACTTGCACAAGGAGATGTTAAATCTGGAGCAGCCTTTATTTACCGGCAAGCCAATGAGCGATTCATAGCCCTGAAATTTTCAGTGCGGGGTCGTGATTTAGGAAGCACCATCGCAGAAGCACAGAGCAAGGTAGGCAAAGGCGTGTCCTTAGCAAAGGGGTACTCCATTAACTGGGCGGGCGAATTCGAAAATAAGGAACGGGCGGAAGCACGACTGAAACTGGTCTTGCCCATCAGTATTGGCCTCATTTTTTTAATTTTGCTTTTTACTTTTCACTCCTCTATTGATGCCGGAATTATCATACTTAACGCCCCTTTTGCAATTATTGGAGGTATTTTATCCCTTTATTTCAGGGATATGAATTTTAGTATATCGGCAGGTGTAGGCTTTATTGCGCTCTTTGGTATTGCTATTCAAGATGGTATCATTCTCGTAAATCGTTTTAAAGAAAATCTCCATGCCAAGATGAATATTACCGACGCAGTACGGAACGGTGCCTTTACTAGAGTACGTCCCGTCTTGATGACGGCCTTGATGGCCATGCTGGGATTATTGCCTGCTGCCCTTTCTACAGGAATTGGATCAGAAACCCAGAAGCCCTTAGCCACAGTCGTTATCGGGGGACTCATAACTTCGACTCTCTTAACCCTTTTGATCCTCCCCTCTATTTTCAAAATGGTGTACTCAAAGCGCGCTAGCTGATCGAACGCGATCAAGAACCATACCCCCAACCATAATATCCGCCTGGTGACGGGTGAAGCTTTTTAAGTTGCGGTTTTCTGGTGATCTTTCCCCTTCGTATTTTCGCGCTGCTATGGCCCAATCAAGACGCTTCAATACTATCAGAATACTTCTTGTAACATCCGTCCTAATGACCGTGGTGAGCGCTTTTATTACCTACTATAACGATCAACACCGAAAGCAAACCACGGAATTAGTCATTCTTACCTACCAGGTTATCCAGGCATCTACTACACTTTTTTCCCATATCAAAGACATGGAAACCGGTCAACGCGGCTACATTGTCACCGGTGACTCCGTTTTTCTGGAATCCTATTTTCAGGCAGAACTGGACATTGAGCCGCAGCTGGTATCCTTGCGGGGATTGGTGAGCGACAATCGACGGCAGTTGTGGGTGGTCAATCAACATCTCGTACCCATACTTCATCAAAAAAGAAAAGAAATGGACCGAAGTCTGGTGCTTTTCGGGCACCACGGGCGCGATAGCGCTTCACTATTTATCGCCACCAAGATAGGCAAGGCCCACATGGACAGTATCCGTTTTTGGGTCAATGACCTGGTTGATCACGAAAACAAACTTTTGGAAACCCGAAACCTACACCTTGAAAATATTTACTTTTTTAATGATGTGGTTCGTTTTGGGAGTTTCGGACTGATCGGCGTTACCTCTCTAATCGCACTCCTTACCCTACAAAAAAAACAAAAAGAAAATGAACTTCTTTTTGTTGAGTTGCAAAAACTCAATGTTGGCCTCGAACTGAAAGTCAGAGAGCGGACCAAACAGCTGGAAGAAGAAAAATACCATGTCGAGCAACTCAATAATAATCTTCATCAAAATCTGGAAGAAGTAAAGTCACTCCATGAAGGTCTCCAGGAAGCCAATCAAAGCCTGGTGCGCGCCAACGACGAAAAAAATGATTTTCTCGGTATTGCGACACACGACTTAAAGGCGCCGATTGCCGGGATTTCAGCGTTGGTACAAGTCATGAAAATGGAGGGAACATTGGATCCAAAGCG
>JAYVXP010000114.1:0-5801 GCA_043785125.1 Bacteroidia bacterium | reverse complement strand
TATCTGGATTTTGACCGTAAAAAAAATATTACGCCGGAAGGAGTGTACAAAATTGATTCAAAGGCAGTGGATCACATTGATTCAGTGGTGACGATGGCGCTCAAGTATAATATGCACGTGAGCCTCAACCTTCACCGCGCCCCAGGATATTGCGTCAATGCGGGGTTCAATGAACCGTATAACCTGTGGACCGACCAGGCGGCGTTGGATGCTTTTTGTTTTCATTGGAATATGTGGGCCAAACGGTATAAAAGTGTGTCGCGCGAAAAAATAAGTTTCGACCTGGTGAATGAACCCAGTATGCGCGAGGACATGAACGATCAGCATTCGAAACGGAGCACCGTGCCCGGTAGCGCATACCGTAAAGTGGCGCAGGCAGCGGCCCTGGCCATTCGAAAAGAAAACCCAAATCGCCTGATCATTGCCGATGGGAATGACGTGGGTAGCACGGTCATTCCTGAACTGATTGATCTCGATATTGCTCAAAGCTGCCGTGGGTATAATCCGGCCATTATTTCACATTACAAAGCGCCATGGGTTTACAAAGAAAAAGATGCCGAGCACTTGCCGGAACCCAAGTGGCCAGGACAAGTGGGCGACAAATATCTGGACCGTTCATTATTAGAGGCTTATTATAAACCATGGATCGCACTGGCAGAGCAGGGGGTAGGTGTTCATTGTGGGGAATGTGGTTGCTGGAATAAGACACCGCATGCCGTTTTTCTGGCGTGGTTCAATGACGTACTCGACATTCTGTCCCAACATAAAATTGGCTTTGCGCTGTGGGAATTTATCGGCTCCTTCGGAATTCTCGATTCGGAGCGAACCGATGTTGCTTATGAGGACTGGCATGGACACAAGCTGGACCGCAAACTGCTGGAATTGCTTAAGAAATACTGATCTTAATTTTTGACTACGGTTTTGATCAATGGCTTACCGCCGTCCTGAGTGATCCGGACATAATAGATGCCGGGTGGAAAATCAGAAGCAGAGATTGTTTC
Organism: Bacteroidia bacterium; assembly: GCA_043785125.1. Lineage (GTDB taxonomy): Bacteria > Bacteroidota > Bacteroidia > Cytophagales > Cyclobacteriaceae > ELB16-189. Next base: position 4,800 of record JAYVXP010000114.1, on the reverse strand, counting down.
TGCTCCGTTAGGAAAGGTTGACTCCTTATAATATAGTCGCTGCCCAATACTGCTGATCAATTCTATTCTGCAGGGCTCCTGTCCAGCCTGGCTAGTGGTGATATGCAGCACGTCATGCATGGGTACAGGAAAGATTTGCAACGACTCCTCTTTCGGAATGGCCGTCACAAAAAAGGTATTGCAGGAAGCCGGCGCGTCACAGGCGGCAAGGCTAAGGGCCTTCAACAAGGATCGGTCATTGCTGGAATTCAAGTCTTCACCCATTTCCCATATCATCACACCTTTCAAACCATGGTCGATCACATACCGAACCTTTTTTCGGATGGTTTCCGGACTGTTGAAGACGGTTAGATTGACGTCGTCCCGGTCACACGACAAGCCGGGGTAGGTATTAACAATATCACTGTAGGATAATGCGGTGGCCAGACCGCCCTGATTGGAATTAAACCGGTATCCATAGAATGGTAATCCAATTACGATCTTTGAAAGATCAGTATACCCTCGCTGGGCCCAATATTGAATGGCATCGAGCATGTGTTGATAGCTCGCATGATTTCCGTAAGGACTTTCTGCCCAGGTTCCGGTTTGGTCGTACACCATCAATTGAATCCAGTCTGCAAATTTGAGTGCGCCGGTGTTATAATAGTCGCCGCTATAACTTCCGAATCCAATCGTTGCGGTGAGATTTAGCCCGTGACCATGCAATGAGGAAGCCAATGCACGCATCAATGCGCCATAATTTGAACTGTCCTGGGTAGTTCTTATGCCTTCCCAATCGACGTCAATGCCCTGAAGGGAATTATTTTGGCAAAAGGTTACACAATTATTGGCAAACGTTTGTCGCGCGGATGCCGAAGTGGCCATAGCCGCTACGGTATTATCCCCGCCACCGGAAATACTGAGAAATCGCTGTGTTCCTGATGATGCCGTAACAAAGCTGTTAAACACAGGGGGATCGGATACAAGCAGGTCGCCATTTGAATTGGTCTGAGCAAACGCGTAAAAGGTGTGTGTCAGCTTTGTATAATCCACCGTGGCCGGATCTCTGTAAGAGGGAATGTATCCACCGACAAAGGCGCCACACGTTTGCGCATAGCAGGAAATACAATTCCCCAACAGTATGAACACTAGCCAGCCGTTGTTTCTTTTCATATTTCTGAGGTGCGTGTGTGCGTGCTTTTCACACACAATAAAAATAAAACGCTATTCGCGGCAAGCCTTCCCGCCGGGTGTACGACATCATAGCCGTTCAAAAGTTAATTCTTATTTGTGAGAAAGTAATCGTGGAAAATTCAACCGATTAACTTAGCTTGAACTGTCTAATCCTACTTCTGTCAAGTTTGCCTTATAAATGTTTATTCATGATAAAAAAATGGAGAGTATGAAATATTGGTCACCAAAGTCACGAATCACCTGCAAAGGTCTTTCTTTTGATCTTTGTGCTTCCTTCGTCCTTCGTGACCTTGTATTAAAAATCTCCTGCCTTTTAGATGCTGAAATACAGGACCACAAAGAGCACAAAGGAAGACACAAAGGGCACAACGAAATATCAAGCTTTGTAAATCCGAAAAGTGCGTTGTGTACTTCGTGGTTCTTCGTGGACTTTGTGACCTGTATTCTGAATTAATTCCATAAGTTATTGACTTGACACCAGTAAGACTAACCACCTTAATCAAAATTCAAAATAAATTCGATATGAAACGCAGAGACCACATCAAAGGATTAATGCTTCTTCCCCTGGCCGGAACCGCGCTCCCGATCAGTTCGCTCATGGCCGCGTCAACAGAAGGACTTGACGATGCATCGACAGACCCCAAGCCCAATATTTTTCAATCCATCGGGGTTGAGCCGATCATCAATTGTCGCGGAACCTTCACCATAATCGGTGGGTCGATAGAACGTCCGGAAGTACGTTCAGCGATGGAGGCTGCATCAAAGGACTTTGTTCAATATGATGAGCTCGCCGACGGGATTGGCAAGCGTCTGGCTGAAGTGACCGGTGCCGAGTGGGGAATGGTCTCTGCAGGTTGTGCAGCTGGAATGAAACACGTAACGGCCGCCTGTGTCACCGGTGGGAATCCCGAGAAGTTGATCCGCATTCCTGATCTTACTGGTTTTGTAAAGACTGAAGTGATCATTCCAAGACATTCCCGAAACACCTATGATCATTCTATCCGCAACGTTGGTGTAACGATCATCACCGTTGATACCATGGAAGAACTGGAAAATGCAATCAATCCCAAAACAGCCATGATCTATCTGATGGCTTTTGATGTTGCATCTTCCGAGGCAATAACGCTGGAAGCCGTGGCGAAGCTGGCAAAACCCAAAAACATTCCGATCCTTGTCGATGCGGCGGCTGAAAACCTCACCATTCCCTGTGTTCACTTGCAGCGCGGGGCTACGGTGGTGGTCTACAGCGGGGGCAAGGCAATTTGCGGTCCGCAATGCGCAGGACTCGTGCTCGGCAAAAAAGAAATCCTGATGTCGGCATGGCAGGCGAGTTCACCTCACCATGGACCGGGTCGTGACAACAAAGTAGGTCGTGAAGAAATGATGGGAATGCTCGCCGCGGTCGAAGCATGGATTGCACGGGATCATGCGGCGGAATGGAAGCGATGGCTTGCCTGGCTGGATACCATTTCAAAAAGATTGTCGAAAGTAGAAGGTTTGAAGATGGAGGTTCAGGAACCTACGGATCTCTCCAACAAGAGCCCCGTCCTGATCGTATCGTGGGATCCGGACAAGCTTAATATTACCGGGGAAGAAGTGGCAGAAGAGGTGGGTCACAGCAAACCCAGAATCGCCCTCGGGGGTCACACGGAAGGCAACACAACCTCAATTCAAATTACAACCGGCCAGATGCAACCCGGGCAGGAAAAGATTGTGGGCGACCGGCTTTTTGATTTGCTTTCACAAAAACGGGGACCGAGATCAACCACCATGGCGGCAGCATCATCCACCATCAGTGGACGTTGGGATGTCACCATTGATTTTTTCAGCAGTCAAAGTCAGCACACGCTCATTATAGAGCAGGATGGTAATTGGATTCAGGGGTCACACCAGGGAGAATTTTCCACCCGCGATATGGTGGGCACGCTGGAAGGAGATCAGATCAAGCTTCGCAGTGTGGATCGTCACACTGCCGATTCCATCACTTTTATTTTCTCGGGAACGGTCACAAGCGATGGCTTCTCCGGTCAGATTTACATGGGCGAATACCGCACGGCGAAGTTTTCGGCCAAACGCCATACGTTTAAAAATGTGCGGCAAAGAATAAAGGTTCCAAGCGGTCCTCCGTTGGCAACTTGAGTGGTTTGAGTTTAATCCTAACCTGTCAGGTTTACAGTATGAATTTTATTCATGATAAAGAATGGGTAGTGAGAAATTCAGGCCACGAAGGACCACAACGGCCACAAAGGTAGTTCAGCCATCTCTTTGTGATCTTTGTGCTTCCTTCGTGTCCTTTGTGACCTGTATTCTGAATTAGTTTAATAAGTCATTTTAACATAGTAGGATTAACGTCTAAATTCAAAAGAACGTAGCGACAATGACAAAATATTCAGCTGTGAACAAAAGTGTAGTACAGTACGCAATCACATTCATCCTGGTTTTTATTGTCAACCTTGTTCAAGGTCAGGAGATCGATCTCTTATTGAAAGGAGGTCATGTTATCGATCCTAAAAATCAGATTGATTCCAAAATGGATGTGGCCATTGCCAATGGAAAAATAATCCAGGTGGCTTTGGATATCCCGGTGAAGAATGCCAAAAACGTAATTGATGTAACTGGGCTATACGTTACTCCCGGTCTGATTGACATGCACGTGCATGTTTTTCAAGGCACAGAGACCGATGCCTACATCGCCAATGGATTAACCAGCCTTCCCCCGGACGGATTTACTTTCAGGGCAGGGGTGACCACCGTTGTGGACGCAGGCAGTTCGGGATGGAGAAATTTTCGTCAGTTCAAAAAGCAAACCATCGACCGTTCACAAACCAGGGTTCTGGCCTTGTTAAATATTGTGGGCACAGGAATGGTGGGGAGGTTTGAGGAACAGGATGTGACCGATATGAACCCGGTTCAGACTGCAAACATGATCAAAAAATTATTCCCCGATATTATCGTTGGAATAAAATCAGCACATTACTGGGGTGATTTTACGCAGGTAGACCGTGCCGTTGAAGCGGGCAACCTTGCCAACGTGCCGGTGATGGTTGATTTTGGAGAGCACAATCCGCCGCTTTCGATTGAAGAGTTATTTATGAAACACCTTCGTCCGGGGGATATGTTTACCCACACTTTTTCTTATGGCCCAACGAACCGGGAGACCATCGTGGATGAAAGCGGAAAGGTTAAACCCTTTGTCTTTGATGCACAAAAAAGAGGGATCATTTTTGATGTGGGTCATGGCGGCGGCGCCTTTTCCTGGCGACAGGCAGTTCCGGCCATGCAGCAAGGATTTAAACCCAATGTCATCAGCACCGACTTACACGCCGAAAGCATGAATGGCGGAATGAAGGACATCAGCAATGTCATGTCTAAATTTCTAAGCATGGGCATGTCTCTTCCCGATGTGATTTTGCGTACAACCTGGAACCCTGCCAATGTTATTAAAAGAAAAGACCTGGGGCATTTGAGTGTCGGCGCTGATGCGGATGTGGCCGTCTTTAATATTAGAAAAGGGGATTTCGGATTTACTGATGTGCGCAAAACAAAACTGAAAGGAACTCAAAAATTGGAAACCGAGCTAACGATTCGTGCAGGAAAAATTGTATGGGATTTAAATGGGATCAGCAC
>JAYVXP010000113.1:0-17779 GCA_043785125.1 Bacteroidia bacterium | reverse complement strand
ACAGATGATGAATGCAGGCCTCGGCTGTAATCTTCTTTTCCTTTAAAGGAATTGAATTGTCAAAGAGCGATATCTCCCGGGCCGTGGAAATGTGAAGTATATGTAATCGTGTTCCGTGTTTCTTCGCCAGGGCGACGGCAAAAGAAGACGATTTGAAACATGCCTCTTCACTCCTGATCAGAGGATGATATCGGACCGGCAGATCTTCGCCATACTTCGCGCGGTACTCCTCCAGGTTTCTTCTGATGGTGGGCTCATCCTCGCAATGTGTGGCAATTAATGATGGAAACTTTGAGAAGAAGCCCTCCAATATATGCGGATCATCCACCAACAGATTTCCTGTGGAAGAGCCCATAAATATTTTTAAACCACACACTTTTTGAATGTTTGTCCTGAGCACTTCTTCCAGATTGTCGTGGGCGGCGCCGATGAAAAATGAATAATTTGCCAACGACGTGCGCGATGCAATCTGATATTTTTGTTCAAGCAACTCCTGGGTAAAAGTAGGTGGGACGGTGTTGGGCATCTCCATAAAGCTGGTCACCCCACCGGCCACAGCGGCCCTTGATTCTGTGTAAATGGTGGCTTTGTGCGTTAGTCCGGGCTCCCGAAAGTGTACCTGGTCGTCAATCGCACCGGGTAGAAGGATTTTTCCCTTTGCATCAATGATATGGTGGGCAGGCTGTGACTGAAGATTGTTTCCTATTTTTTCAATGGTTTGACCTTTCACCAGCACATCTCCTTCAAAGACCTTACCTTCGTTGACTATTTTCGCATTGAGAATAAGAATGGTGTTCATGTGGGTAAAGATAATTTAGAAATCCGTGCAATCCGATAACTCTTCTAATCCGTGGTCTGGATTCAAATTGAACAAGCAACTCCTGGATGCCGTAGAGGACGCCGGGTTTGAAGTTCCGACGGAAATCCAGCAGCGATGTATTCCGTTGATCATGGGAGGCCAGGAGGTCATTGGTATCGCACAAACCGGAACAGGTAAAACAGCTGCTTATGTGCTGCCGTTGCTGATGAAAGTGAAATATGCACAGGGTGTGGAACCCCGGGCTTTGATTCTGGGTCCGACCAAGGAACTGGTCATTCAATTGTCGGAACATGCCCAAGCCCTTGCGAAATATACCGATTTGCGAATCCTCGCAATTTATGGGGGGATTGGCCCTAAAACACAGATTGAGACGATTCAGCAAGGTGTTGATATTTTGGTGGCCACCCCGGGGCGTTTTATGGAATTGTATCTGAAGGGCGAAATTCCAGTAAAGCAAATCAAGACGCTGGTACTGGATGAAGCGGATCGGATTATGGACATGGGGTTTATGCGACAGCTTCGGAAGATCTTTGAAGTGATCCCTTCCAAGCGTCAAAACCTTTTGTTCTCGGCCACTTTTTCAGCCAAGGTGGAGCAACTCTCCGGCGAGTTTTTGGAATTTCCAACCCGTGTCGAGATTTCTCCGCCTGCCACCACAGCGGTGCAAGTGGAACAGGAACTTTACCACGTTCCCAACCTGAAAACAAAAATCAATTTTTTAGAATACCTGCTTCAGAATCATGCCGACTTTAGCCGGGTCATGGTCTTTGCACGCACAAAGGAATCTGCCGATAATGTTTTTAAATTCATAGAACGCAGGGGATTGGGCCCCGTCCGCGTGGTCCATTCCAACAAGGGGCAAAACAGCCGGATCAACGCCGTGAATGAATTTAAGGAAGGGAAACTACGCGTTCTGGTATCCACCGATGTGTCGGCCAGGGGTATTGATGTGGTGAAGGTTTCCCATGTAATTAATTTTGATGTGCCTAATTTGTATGAAGATTATGTGCATCGCATCGGCAGAACGGGACGGGCTTTTCAGGAAGGGAAGGCGATAACCCTTGTCACCCATGCAGAGGAATACCACATTCATAAAATTGAAAAACTGATCCGCGAAAAAATTCCGGTGAAAGAATTACCAGCGGAAGTTGAAGTGACCAAGACCCCTTTTGAGGAAGCGCAATTGATGGCCAGGGAGATTGACCGGCAAAAAAGGATGGAAGATCCCGCTTTTAAGGGGGCGTTTCATAATAAAAAAAATGTCTGAATCGGGATATCCAGGATTTTAGGATGAGGACAATCCCTAATCTGGAAAATCTTTCAATCTGTAAATCCTGATTCAGACATTTTAATCATTTTAATCCTGCTAATCCGTGCAGATGGTTACCCGTTCATTGAAATCAAGAACTCCTGATTATTTCTCGTTCCCTTCATTTTACTGAGCAGGAATTCCATCGCTTCAATCGAATTCATGTCGCTCATGTACTTGCGCAGGATCCATACACGGGCCAGTTCATCTTCTTTCATCAACTGCTCTTCACGTCTTGTTCCGGAAGCGGGGACATCGATGGAGGGATAAATTCGTTTGTTGGAAAGCTTGCGATCGAGTTGCAATTCCATGTTTCCCGTTCCTTTGAATTCCTCAAAGATAACTTCGTCCATTTTGGAGCCGGTGTCGATCAATGCAGTGGCGATGATGGTCAATGATCCACCGTGTTCCACATTGCGGGCAGCGCCAAAGAAACGCTTGGGTTTATGCAAGGCGTTGGCATCCACACCACCGGAGAGAATCTTTCCCGATGAAGGAACAACTGTATTATAAGCCCGCGCGAGACGGGTGATTGAATCGAGGAGAATAACCACATCGTGACCACATTCGACCATGCGTTTCGCTTTTTCCAAAACGATGGAAGCAACTTTTACATGGCGATCAGCTTGCTCGTCAAAGGTAGAGGCAATAACCTCGCCCCGTACACTGCGCGCCATGTCCGTTACTTCTTCAGGCCGTTCATCGATAAGTAGAACAATTAAATAAACTTCAGGATGGTTTTCAGCGATGGCATTAGCGATGGCTTTCAGCAATACCGTTTTACCGGTTTTAGGCTGTGCAACGATCATTCCGCGCTGGCCTTTTCCGATGGGGGCAAATAAATCAAGAATACGCGTGGACATGTTATCCGGCGTAGTGCTGAGTTTCAATTTTTCTTCCGGAAAAAGCGGCGTCAGGTATTCAAAGGCCACGCGATCGCGAATTTCTTCAGTGGTTTTTCCGTTTACGCTTTCCACTTTTAACAAAGCAAAATACTTTTCTCCTTCCTTGGGAGGGCGTATCTGACCGCGTACTGTATCGCCTGTCCTCAGTCCAAATAATTTAATTTGGGAAGGGGACACGTAAATATCATCGGGGCTGGCCAGGTAATTATAGTCTGAAGAACGGAGGAAGCCGTAGCCGTCCTGCATGATCTCCAAAACGCCTTCATTGGTGATGGCGCCGTCAAATTCCTTGATACTGCTTTCGCGCCGGGGTGATTGAGGACGGTCGTCGCGTAATTCATTTCTGTCTTCGCGCATAACAGGCATTTCTTCCTGGGGTGCTTGTGACGGCGCTTCAAATCCGGTAGTGGGTTCAGGGGCCTCGTCAAAACGCGGGACATTATTGTCCAGATCGATGTCGATCGACTGCAGCAGTTCATCGCTGGATTGCTCTTTATCGGGTTTTAGAGCCGCCGCAACGGGGGCCGCATTTTCGCGCCTCCGCGGCCGCATTTTTCGCTCCGGTTCTGAAAGATTATTGCCAGCATCTTTCTTGGCGGAGGTGGAAGGATCGTTGATGGCTTGCTGATCAAGGATTTTGTAGATGAGTTCTTGCTTGGCAAGTTTCTTGGCGTTCTTCACGCCCATTTCTTCGGCCATGTCCTTTAATTCAGACAAAAGCTTGACATTCAGGTCGTCAATTGTGTACATGAGGGGTAAAAAAATTGGTTGGAGGAATTATGTTTTAAAAAATAAAATTTCGCTTGCGAAAAGGAGTCTTCAGCACAAAAGTCTGAAACATGGAATCGATGATTTCTAAAATGTGAAACTTGAAAAGTACTGGGTTTATCTATTTAGATGGCCGGGAGAGCCAAATTGACAGTGCAAGTATAGCCCAAAATTGACTATAATTCAAATCCGTAAGGAAAAAAATGTGATGCCGGTTCAGTAATTTTGGCACTTAACTATACACCTAATCATGTTGCAAATCAATGTTGTTCGCGAGCAGCGCGAAAAAGTGATTGAAGGTTTAAAGAAAAGAAGGTTGAAAGGCACCGAAGCCTTGGTGGATAAAGCCTTGTCCCTTGACCAAAAGAGAAGGGACACCCAGAGACAGAACGATGAGGTCTTGTCCGAGTCAAATTTGTTGTCGAAGGACATCGGCAATCTTATGAAGTCGGGACAAAAGGAAAAAGCCGATGAAATAAAAGTCAGAACCAGCGAGTTGAAAAAAACTTCTGCTATGTTAATGGCTACCTTATCGGCCGTTGAAGAAGAACTCCGGCAAGTATTGTATTTGATCCCCAATGTTCCCGTCGAGCGAGTACCCGAGGGAGGCGGACCAGAGCAAAACATCACCGTTCACAGCCATGGTACGATGCCAAACCTCGGTGCCGATGCAGTTCCTCATTGGGAGCTCATTAAGAAATACGACATCATTGATTTTGAACTGGGAATTAAAATCGCAGGTGCGGGTTTTCCGGTTTATAAAGGTAAAGGAGCAAAACTTCAGCGCGCCCTGATTAATTTCTTTTTGGATGAAGCGGAGAAAGCGGGCTACAAGGAAATCCAACCTCCGATTGTAGTGAATGAGGCTTCCGGCTATGGAACAGGACAGCTTCCCGATAAGGAAGGGCAAATGTATTTTGTTAACGAAGATAAACTCTTCCTCATTCCAACGGCGGAAGTTCCGATTACCAACTTATACCGTGATGTGATCTTAACGGAGGAAGCACTTCCGGTAAAGAATGTAGCATACACACCCTGCTTCCGGCGCGAGGCAGGCAGTTGGGGTGCGCACGTTCGCGGACTCAATCGCCTGCACCAATTCGATAAAGTGGAGATTGTGCAAATCACCCGGCCGGAAAATTCCCATACTACCCTTGATGAAATGTGCCAGCATGTGCAAGATCTTTTGGAAAAACTTGAACTTCCCTACCGCAAACTTTTGCTTTGCGGAGGCGACATGGGTTTTAACTCGGCCATTACTTATGATATGGAAGTCTATGCCGGCGCACAACAGCGATGGCTGGAAGTCAGCTCAGTGAGCAACTTTGAAACCTTCCAGGCCAATCGGTTGAAACTACGATCTAAAAATAAAGAAGGCAAAATGGAATTGCTTCATACCCTGAATGGCAGTGCACTGGCATTGCCCCGGATTGTAGCGGCACTATTGGAGAACAATCAGACGCAAGACGGGATTCGGATACCCAGGGTGTTGGTGCCGTATACTGGATTTGAGATGATTTGATTTTGATCGTTATAAAAAATCGAAGAGCCATAAAGGAATCCGGTTTTGAAACCCGATTTCTATTTCATCGATCGCCAGATAACTTTTGGGAATGTTCTTGATCTGACTTTCTCCTTTGGCGGTACCCCCCAATTTCGAATGTCCATTTTTGGTTAATCAGAAAATCACCTGAGCGTGGTAGTGTAACGCTGCTCCCGGCATTTCGCAGTTGGTTGAGGAAAAAGATTTCGCGAATGCTGCCCAAATCCGGCTGATCTTTTAATTTAAGGCAAAGTTAAGGTTGGTGTTTTCACAATAACCCCGTTCCACTTCCCTGCTTATCACCCGATTCCTTTGAAGTGTCGCTGTATGCTATCGTATAAGCAGCAATCTTCTTCGAAGCACTCACGCCTGCCACTTTAGATAACTCTTCTTCATTCGCTTCCTTCACTTTCTTCCAGGATTTGAAATGGGCCAGTAACTTGTCGGCGGTTTTCTTGCCAATACCGGGAATGTCTTCCAGTTCGGTAACAAACGTGGACTTACTTCTCTTCAGACGATGAAACGTGATCGCAAAACGATGTGCTTCGTCCCGGATCTTTTGGATCAGCATGAGCCCCGGAGATTTTTTGTTGATGTGTAAGGGCAAGGGATCTTGGGGATAATAAATTTCTTCCAGCTTTTTGGCAATTCCAATGATGGGTATTTTGCCGTATAAACCCAATTCCTGTAAGGCCTCACAAGCACTGCTGAGCTGGCCCTTGCCACCATCGACAATAATCAGATTGGGAAAAGCGCTTTCCTCTTCCAAAATTCTTTTGTACCGCCTGCCGACAATTTCTTTCATGGAGGCAAAGTCATTGGACCCTGTTACAGTCTTAATATTGAAGTGACGGTAGCCGGCCTTGTCCGGTTTGCCATCGACGAAGCGCACCATGGATGCTACGGGGTTAGTACCCTGGAAATTGGAATTATCAAAACACTCGATGATATCGGGCCAGGTATTAAGGTGAAGGTCTTTTTGCAAAATCCCCAGGACTTTGTTTTGCTTTACTTTCTTTTCCGCCCGCTCGGTTTCCTTTTTTGTTTTGGCATACCAGGCATTTTTTAGTGAAAGTGCTACCAGTTTTTTCTTGTCGCCAATTTGAGGAACAACGTTTTCCACCGCTTCAGACTTTACAGTGAGGGGTACATTACTAAAGACAATGGCGTTAGAACTTCTAAATTCAGTGCGCAACTCCTGTGCCGCCAGGCTGAGGATGTCCTCATCTGCTTCATCCAGCTTCTTTTTTACCTCCAGGTTCTTGGAAAAAATGATGGCACCTTCTTTGATTTGCAGATAATTGATAAAAGCTTCCTGGTCTGTGCTGGTGATGGTGATCACATCGATGTCGGTGAGCTTGCGGTTGACGACCAGCGATTTAGATTGGAATTTTTCGAGTAATTCCAGTTTGTGTTTGAACAATGCCGCCCGCTCAAACTCCATGGCCTCCGAGGTCTCTTTCATCCGGTCAGCAAAATAGTTCTTCACGACACTCAAATCTCCTTTTAAGACATTTCTGGCTTGAACGATTTCATCATGATAGCTGGATTCCTCTTGTAGCCCCTCGCAGGGGCCCTTACAATTGCCGATGTGGAACTCGAGGCAAACTTTAAATTTCTTCTGCTGAATATTTTCTTCGCTTAACAGAAGCGAACAGGTCCGGATGGAGTAAAGCTGACGAACGAGCTCCAAAACGCTTTTCATGGACACCACGCTGGTATAAGGCCCGAAAAATTCACCCTGACGCGCATTGTATTTGCGCGTATAGATAATCCTTGGAAAGCGCTCTTTTACTATGCAGAGATAAGGAAACGTCTTATCGTCTTTCAACAGAATGTTGTATTTCGGTTGGTTCTGTTTGATCAGGTTGTTTTCCAGCAACAGCGCATCAAATTCTGTATTGGCCAGCGTAAATTCTATTTTCCGAATCTCCGAGACAAGCTTTTCTGTTTTGCGATTGTATTGCGATTGTTTGTTGAAATAACTGGCGACTCTTTTTTTAAGACCCTTGGCCTTACCGACATATATTAAAACACCCTCTTCATTATAAAAGCGATACACTCCCGGAGAATCGGGTAGCGTGGTGACTTGATCTTTGAAGGAAACTGGCATTCTTTGAAAGGTTGATTACCCAAGGGTAAACAAGAGTTGGTAGCGAGTCGGTTAGTTTTTTATATCCCACGGCACGTCATCGATTTTCACCGAGTCGGGATTATCCTTGTAGCGGTTGCAGTCCAGCGTGATATCGATACCGGTGGAAGGCGTTTTGAAACTTCCGCGAGTGATGCCAGTGACAGGATCAGCATAGGTCTTGCGCATAAATTTTTCCCAAATAGGTCGGGCGCTTTTTGAACCTTGTCCCAAATCCCAGGACGGAAAGCGAATTCCCCTTTCATCTCCACCGACCCAGATTCCTGTGACCAGATCGTGGGTCACCCCCATATACCAGCCATCTGATGCGTCATTCGTTGTTCCGGTTTTGCCTCCAATTTCATTGTTCTCCCGTAGATCACGGGCTAATCCGGAAGAAGTTCCACCTTGTTCTTCTACTCCGCCCATCAACATGTAGATCATCTTGTAGGCCGTCCCTTCACTAATGGCCTCTCTCGTTTTGGGGACAAAATTTTCAATAACGTTTCCGTTTTTGTCTTCTATTCGTGTGATAAATATGGGATCGATGTGAACGCCGCTGTTGACATAGGTTCCATACGCCCCCACCAATTCAAAAAGAGAAACATCACTGGTTCCCAGGCAAAGTGATGGAACGGGATCCAGTTTACTTTCTATTCCCACCCGATGAGCAAACTCCACTACATTCTCTGCCTTTAGGGCTTCTATCATCTGCGCTGTAATGGAATTAACGGATCGGGCCATTGCCTGTCGGATGGTCATCGCTTCGCCATTTCCATATTTAGGACCAGTGGAATTGGGGGGAGTCCATACTCCGCCGGGCACCTTTATACTTGGCGAGATGTCCTTCATGGGGTGGCAAGGCGAATAGCCAACCTCCATTGCCAGTCCATATACAAAGGGTTTAAATGTAGAACCCGGCTGGCGTGTGCCCTGGTTTACGTGGTCATATTTGAAGTATTTGTGATTGATGCCGCCGACCCATGCTTTAATATATCCTGAAGTGGGATCCATGGACATTAAGCCCGTTTGCAAAAAGCGTTTGTAATAATTTAGCGAATCCATGCTGCTGAAGAGGGTGTCTTTCTCACCATCCCATGTGAAAATAGTCATCGGCTTTTTGAGCTTAAGCATAATTTTAATGGAGTCGGATCCTTCTCCATATTTTTCCGCGAGCATTTTATACACTTCCGTTTGGCGAATGCGCCGGTTGAGAAAATCTTTGATCTCACGACCGTCTTCATCCGACCAGGGATTCCGGCCTCGCTTTGCCCATTCATCATAAAAACTTTTCTGTAAACCCTTCATGTGTTCGTTCACGGCTTCTTCGGCGTAGCGTTGCAGGCGACTGTCAATAGTGGTGTAGATTTTCAAGCCGGAGTTCCACAGGTCAATTCCCTTTTCTTTGCAATAGGCCATCAAAAAATTTCCTGCGCGGGTGCGGAAGTAAGTGGCCAGTCCCTGGTTTTGATTTTGAACGCTGTAGTCAAGTGCAATGGGTAATGTCCTGATCGAATCAAACTGCTGCTTGGTTTTTATTTTGTATCCATGATTGAAGATTTTAGTGAGCACTTCATTTCGTTTGCGCAAGGCATTGTCAGGGTTGCGTTTTGGATTGAATGTCGAAGGTGCCTGCAGCATGCCGATCAGCACGGCTGACTCCTGAAGGTTAAGACTATCGGGTTCTTTGTTAAAATAGGTTTCGGCGGCCACCTTGATTCCAAACGAGCCACTGCTAAAATCAGCGGTGTTCAGGTACATGGTGAGGATTTCTTCTTTGGTAAAATTCTCTTCGAGTTGGACGGAAAGAATCCATTCTTTTGTTTTCTGAACAATCCTTTTTGGAAGGCTTCCCAACCTGGCGATATAACCATCCAGGCTGCGATCAGGGTTTAGTGTATAAAGGTTTTTTGCAAGCTGCTGTGTGATGGTGCTGCCGCCTCCTTGCGGATTAAAGGTGAGTAGTCCATAGAATACGCGAAGGTAGGCCGGAAAATCCAACCCGGAGTGATCATAAAACCGGTGGTCTTCCGAAATCAATAACGTGTTTTTAAGCTCGTCAGAAATTTCATCGTAGGTAACCTGACTCCGGTTGTATCGAAAGTAACGTCCCAATGAAACACCGTCAGCAGATATCAATTCAGAAGAAAGGTCATTTTGAGGATTCTCAACGTCGGTATAGGTAGGCATCGGGCCATACAATCCCAATGGGTCGATACTTACCGTGTACACATATAAGGGAAACCCGATGACAAAACACAAGAATGCGATCCATGTGTACTTAACCACCTTGTGGAACCAGGGTTTCTCTATGCGGAGAAGTTCACGGATTTTTCGGTTGATAGTTTCGGTCAAAGAAGGTGAGGTACTCATCCAGCGCTTTAGTTCTGTAGAAAATATCGAAGTTATCTTTGGTGATAACAAAGGTATAGAATTTATACAAGGCGAAGGGCTTTACCAGGGCGGCCTGGGCGGAGAATTGGTCGAAATAAGCCATCGCCGCGACGCGGTCGGAAAATTCCGTAACCATGGTGAGTGCGAATTCTTCATTCAAGGTGAGGTTACTGCTGTTCAGTTTCAATTCTTTGAATTCGGTCTTATCAAACAACTCCAGCGCAGCGGATACCGGGTCGGTGATCTTATCTGAAAGTTTATAGATCACCACAAAATAATGAGGTTCCTTAAAGGCGGCGATGAAACGAATTCCTTTGGCCTTTTCGATCTTCTCCTGCAATTTCTTAGAGGCGGTGAGCAGTTGGTCGGCATAAGGTTTAAGAAAGCCATCGGGATTTTTTTTGATGAACTCACCCAGTTCGAATTGATAACGGGCAATGTCCTCCGTTTTTCCGGTGATCAGGATTTGGAGCAGATCAAGCTGCTGTGAAAAACCGGTGTCTCCTTCTTTCAGGGCCTGGTTGATTTTTTCTTGCGCTGCTCTTAGGTTGCCGGCGAGGTAATCGGAATAGGCTTCTTTATACACCAGTTTTTGCTTTTCTGCGGCGATGCTGCTTTCCTTCAAATAGTTGGGGTTGAGAAGGACACGGGTGAAGGTTGAGTTGGGATATTTTTCCTTCAGGAAGCTGGCATAGTGCTCTGCGCCGTCATTTTTTTCTTTGCTGATGAGGTACATTTTATACAATACTTCGGGTTCGTGCTCTGATCCCGGAAAACGCCCGAGCAAATTCTTGTAGGAAACCGATGCATTATCTTTTTCACTCAGTTGAAAATAGTAGAGGTCGCCTAATTTAAAATACGCATCTTCAATTTTGGACAGCGATTCCTTTTTTTGCTTTTCGGTTTTTGGAAGTTGGGCAAAGATTTTGGCGACTTCATCAATTTCTTTCACGACTGCCACTTCTGCAATCTTTTTGCCGCCCTCCTCTGTTTTCTGTGCAGTCACAACCGGGTCCTGTGGATTGCTGGCTGCAAGCGATTTGTTCGATCTGCGCCAGTTATCCTCCAGGATGATTAGACCCCAAAGGCGCTGAAACTCGGTTTGACCCAACGAAACGGCAGAGGAATTGCCAAAATACCAGTCTACCTGATCGGCATTGGGGTCGGTGGTATTGAAGAATGGGTTGCTGCTTTGGTTACCGCCGCCATTCCCCCCACTGCTTTCTGTTCGTCTTTTTTTCTTTTTGACGGATTCCGCTTTTTTCTTGCTGGCCATCAGGGAATCCAATAGTTTTCGAAGGGTGAGAGAATCCATCGAAGTCATGCGTAGTAGACTGTCTTGCAAGGTGATGGTATCCGTATATTTTACAAAATCACCCAGTACCTCCTGGCGCTTTTTAATGAGCGCATAATTGTTAAAATCTTTTGGCAGGGAAGAGATGGCGCTGTCATAATATGCTTTGGCCAGCGCGTATTTTTGCAAGGAATCAAAATGCAGTTGCCCCAAACGCAAAAATGCACTTCCCTGTATTCGTTTATTTTTTCCGGCGTGTGCCGAAAGTTTGTATTTTTCGATGGCTTCTTTGAGGTTGCCTTGCTTGCGTTCAAATTCCCCCATCTCAAAATAAATTTTATCCTTGAACTCGAAATTCTTGGTGTCGGCAAGTAATTTGCTAAACTGCTTTCGCACCACGCGCACACCGCGTTTGTCATCAAGTTTCGCAACCTGAGCCATGTTTAGCCGCGCGTAGAAATCAATTTCATATTCAGGATTTGTTGCAAGACATTTTTTGTAATAATTGTACGCTTCGGATTCAAATCCGATTTTTTGATAGACCTGTCCGATGATAAAATAAATCCTGCCTTTGTGATCCGCTTTTTTCAGGAGCGAATCCGCCTTGGTCAGGTTGCGGACCATATTATCGTAGTCGCTACGCAATTGATAGAAGTAGGCCTTTTCGAGATAGAGTTTTTTTTGATTGGTTTTGCTGAGTTTTTCTTTTTCCAGAAAATGAAAGACTTCTTCGGCCTTGTCGAACTCACCTTGCTCAATAAACGTACGCATCAGATGGATCAGTGCAATGTGACGGATGTTGGAATCATGGCTTTTTGTATTGACATACTTGAAAGTCTGTATCGCGTTTACAAAATCACATGAATACAACCTGGCCAATCCAACCTGCACATAGTCATCATCGACCCATTTGCTGTTGGGGTGACGCTGGATAGAAATGGAAGCCATCTTGATGATTTCATCTGTGTCCTTGGAATAGGATTTGGCCAGAATGGTGTCCAGTTTTGGAAAAAGCCGCAGGATTTGATTATGATCGTCGTCCAGGCTCTTGAGGATCACTTTTTCTACGTCGCGCGTCTTTTCGCGAGCATAGTAAAAACCGTTGTAGTGTGCGGTCATGTTGTGGTAAATCGATGCGGTAACCGTGTTTTGGTTGGACGAGCAGCCTGACCATGCCAGCATAACCAGCACAAAAGCAGCCGAAAGGAAGTATTGGGTCCGTAAATGCAACTTAACCTGATAATTTTCAATACAAACGTAAAAAACAGATATTCAATATTATAATTAGATGGAATATCTAATTTTGCCAAAATTTCAAACTTGAAACCTAAAAGGACTCTATCGGATCGCCTCACGACCAAATACCAGTTGGTTATACGCAATGAAGAAAATCTTGCGGAGAAGTCTACAATGGGGTTTACCTATGCGAAAGTGCTGGTGATTTCGGCGATGGTTTTCGTGGTCATTTTTATTTTCAGCCTTTTTCTTTCAAAGACTTTATTAGCGAAGTGGTTTGATCCGAAGCACGAGCAAATGGAGCAGAATAAAAAATTGTATACGCTTGCCTTGAAGGTGGATTCATTGGCGCTTGAGGTGGACCGCAAAGACCGGTTCATTCAGAATTTTCAGCGTATACTCAGCGGCGATACTTCAAGCGGGTTTGTTGATCCAGCGAAAGAATTGAAGGGAACAATACGATCGGTTTCTGCGGTGGGAAACCTTAAGCTTGCCGCATCGGATTCTATATTCAGAAAAGAGTTTGAGCAATCTGAGCTTTCGGTTTCGCTGACCAGTGGGAAGAATCATGAGTTGCAGGAGACTTTTTTCTTCTCACCGATCACCGGCTTTATCTCGGACAAATATGACATGAAGAAGGCCCACTACGGAGTGGACATAGTGGCCAAAACAAACGAGCCTGTTAAATGCATTGCGGACGGAACAGTTATGATCGCCTCCTGGACCCAGGATTCTGGCTATGTGATCGCTGTACAACACCGGGGCAACCTTATCTCCGTTTATAAGCACAATGCAGAATTATTAAAGAAAGTTGGTAATTTTGTCAATGCTGGTGACATTCTCTCTATCGTTGGCAACAGCGGGGAAATGACGGATGGTCCGCACTTGCATTTTGAATTGTGGTACAACGGTAGTTCCTTGAACCCGGAAGAGTTTGTAACTTTTTAACATTTTGAATTATGTTAACATCAAAAGAACAAAAACGTGAAGCTGAGGAGATCAGTAACTCGAGCAATGTTATTGGCAAGGGCACTACCCTGGAGGGCAACATTGAAACTTTCGGCAACATCCGTATTGAAGGAAAAGTACGGGGCAACATCACTTCTAAATCGAAAGTGGCTTTGGGAAACGGAAGTCATGTGGATGGCAATATCACCGCACAGAATGCCGACATAGAAGGTGAAGTAAGAGGCAAGATTGAAATTCTGGAGATGCTGGTTCTAAAGGCAACAGCTGCGATTTACGGTGACATCATTACTGGAAAACTGGTTGTGGAACCTGGAGCATCATTCAATGGAACATGTAAAATGGGTGCGGTGATGAAAGACCTCAAAATAGGCGAAAATGGATCCCGTACGCACCGACCCGAAGAAGCCAAAGCGTTATAACAGTTATTTGAGATACAGTAGTCTGGGCCTGCAGCTGTTTGGAGGCATTGGACTTTCGGGCTGGGCTGGTCATGCTTTGGATCAATATCTTCACCTGCCATTTCCTGCTTTTCTACTTTCATTTGTTTTATTGGTGTTTGCCGGCATGATGTTCCAGGTTTACCGGTCTTTGAATAAAGAATAGCGTGTGGTTAAATTTATTTTTTCCACGATCGTTCTTATGGCCATACTGGTGGCAATCCTGTTCATTGGCGGGAAGTACCATTGGTTTACTGCGACCCCATCATATGGATATGAAATCATTTTTTTTCTGGGTATTTCCACCGCGGTTATTTTTCGTTTTTTGATAAGGCCATCCCTGGCGCCTTATTTTACTCAGGCCTATCTCTTGTCCATTGCTTTGAAAATGCTGGGATATGGTGCATTCATCCTGGTAATTATTTTTAAGGACCGGTCTGGGGCCTTTGGCAATGCACTTCTTTTTATTGTTTCTTACCTTCTTTTCACCGCCCTTGAGGTCGGTTTTCTTTTTGTAAGGATTAACCGCTAGAGCGGTATAATGCGGGGCAAAAAGAATTTAAATCATTTTTTTTTGGGGGATTAATCAATAGTTTTGCAGGCTAAATAAAAGACCTAAGCAAAGGCCTGATGAAAAGCCGTTTATCCCTCCAAAAATTCGTTTTTTTTATCCTTTTTCTAAGCCTTTTGTTGGGCGTTAACAGCTTTGCATGGGCTCAGGATGAACAAGAATCCAAACCTTTTAATGTTAGCGAAGTGATTTTAGAACACGTGATGGATAGCCATGTTTGGCACATCACCGATGGACTTGTAATACCCCTTCCCGTCATTGTTTATTCTGAAGAAAAGGGGCTGAATATTTTTTCTTCGGCAAACTTTTTTGAACACCATCAACTCGTATCATACAACGGATACAAGCTTGAGCACAACCACATTTATCTTGCAGATTCCGGAAAAAGTGTTTTGGATTTTTCCATCACAAAGAATGTGTTGATGTTGTTTATCAATGCAGGTGTTTTATTGTTTGTGCTTCTTTCGGTAGCGCGGGCATACAAGAAAAATACAGGCAAAGCACCCAAAGGATTGCAGTCGTTTATTGAGCCCCTCGTTTTGTTTGTTAAGGATGAAATTGTGAAACCAAATGCCGGGCCAAAATATGAGCGATATCTTCCTTACTTATTAACCCTTTTCTTTTTTATTCTCTTTGGTAATCTTTTGGGACTCCTTCCCGGAGCAGCTAATCTCACGGGGAATATTGCGGTAACCATGACGCTGGCATTATTCACTTTCCTGATCACCAACTTCAGTGGAAACAAGAATTATTGGATGCATATTTTGTGGACCCCGGGGGTGCCATTACCCTTGCGGATCATTATTTTGCCCGTAGAAATCATTGGAATATTTACGAAGCCATTTTCGTTAATGATCCGTTTATTTGCGGCGATTACGGCAGGCCATATCGTGCTGTTGAGCCTGGTGTGTTTGACCTTCATTTTTCACAGCGGGGTTGTGGGGGCGGGTTCATCTGTATTCGTATTGTTTATCAGCCTGATTGAGTTATTGGTGGCAGGGATTCAGGCATACGTGTTTACGCTTTTCTCATCGCTGTATATCGGACTGGCCACTGAGGAACACGAGCACGATCATTGACAGGATTTTTTGCGGATAGCCGCGAATAAGGATACTCCGGGACAGACCCGGATTTTGTTTCACTTAAATTTTTAGAGTTATGTTATTTTCACTTTTGTTGGATGTTAGCTACGCGATCATGGGTGCGGGTATTGGCGCTGGTCTGGCTGCGATAGGTGCTGGAATCGGTGTTGGCCGCATTGGAGGTTCTGCCATGGAAGCGATGGCTCGGCAGCCGGAAGCGGCCAACAAGCTGCAGGGTTCCATGCTGATCATCGCTGCCCTTGTTGAGGTAGCGGCGCTTTTCGCTCTTGTAATTTGTTTCCTGATTTCCAACCTCACAGCAGCCAAATTGGGTTGATTGCTAAAGTCAGGTGAACAGTATTAGTAAAGAAACTTGCCTTAGGCGCTGGGCCGGGCCGGTTTCTTTGCAATGAAACACCAATTGATTTTGACTTAAAATAAAATACCATGGATTTATTAACCCCGGGCACCGGCCTTCTCTTTTGGCAAGCCGTTGTATTTATCGCCCTCTTTTTTCTGCTGGCAAAATTGGCATGGAAACCCATTCTTGCTTCGTTGAAAGAACGGGAAAATTCTATTCAGGCCGCATTGGATTCGGCAGAAGAAGCCAAACTGGAAATGGCGGCTTTGAAATCCGACAACGATAAATTATTGAAAGAGGCGCGAGCCGAACGGGACGTTATTCTAAAAGAAGCCCGGGAAGCGGCCGGCCGCCTGCACGATGAAGCCCAAATGGATGCGAAGAAGAATGCCAATAAAATCATCGAGGACGCGCGGGCAATAATCAACACGGAAAAGCAAGCTGCGCTCCGCGATGTCAGAGCTCAGGTTGCGTCGTTTTCCCTCAACATCGCTGAAAAACTCCTCAAGAAAGATTTGTCAAACGATAAAGCGCAGAAGGACTTGGTTGAAGGTTTCATCAAAGATCTAAAGCTTAACTAGTTCATGGCAGAATTAAGAGTCGCTTCAAGGTATGTCAAATCGCTGCTGGATCTGGCAGTAGAAAAAGGCCAATTGGAAGCAGTACATGAGGATATGCTGCTGTTTTCTAAAGTATGTAAGGAAAACCATGATTTCGGTCTGATGCTGAAAAGCCCGGTAATCCGGCATGAAAAAAAGAGAGACATCCTGGAAAAAATATTCAGTGGCAAAATGAATAAGTTGACGTTGGCAATCATTGACATCGTCACGCGGAAAAATCGTGAGCCTCTTTTGGAAGCGATCGCGGCGGAATTTCACAATGCGTACAATAAACAAAAAGGAATTGGACGGGCATCAATTACCACCACAATTCCTATGGACAAATCATTGCGCGGGGAGATTGAAACGATTGTGAAGAAGCTCAGCGACAAGAAGGCAGTGGAAATCGATGAAAAAGTGGATCAGGAATTGATTGGCGGTTTCATCCTCAATGTCGGCGACCTCCAGGTAGATGCATCCATTCGCAGCAAACTGAATGCATTAAAATTGAAGTTTACAGAGAACCCATTCCAGAAACAGTTTTAATATTTTAAAAGCTAACGACAAACGATTTTATGGCAGATATAAGACCCGAAGAAGTATCAGCAATATTGCGCGAACAATTGTCTCACGCCCGAACCGACGCCGAGTTGGAAGAAGTCGGTACCGTACTCACGGTAGGGGATGGTGTTGCCCGCATCTATGGACTTACCAAGGCGCAAGCAGGTGAGTTGCTCCAATTTGAAAACGGATTAAGGGCGCTTGTGCTCAACCTAGAGGAGGACAACGTTGGGGTGGTGCTATTGGGTGACGCAAAGGGAATCAAAGAAGGAGCCGTTGTAAAGCGCACAGGTTTGATCGCTTCGGTGAAAGTCGGAGAGGGAGTACTGGGTCGCGTTGTGGACACACTCGCAAAGCCGATTGACGGCAAGGGTCCACTTACCGGGGAACTTTATGACATGCCACTCGAGCGTAAGGCTCCAGGGGTAATTTTCCGCCAGCCGGTGAATGAGCCTTTGCAAACAGGTATCAAGGCGATTGATGCAATGATTCCAATAGGTCGTGGTCAGCGCGAATTGATTATCGGTGATCGTCAGACTGGAAAGACCGCAGTAGCGATTGACACGATTATCAATCAAAAAGAATTTTATGAAGCAGGCAAACCTGTTTTTTGTATATATGTTGCGATCGGACAAAAGGCCTCCACGGTGGCATCAGTTGCCGCTACTTTGCAAAAGGCAGGAGCGATGTCCTACACCGTGATCGTTTCTGCTTCTGCTTCCGATCCGGCCCCAATGCAGTTCTTTGCTCCCTTTACCGGTGCGGCCATTGGGGAATTTTTCCGCGATACCGGCCGGCC
>JAYVXP010000112.1:0-17932 GCA_043785125.1 Bacteroidia bacterium | reverse complement strand
AAATGAATAATTTCTTCCCATGTATTGATTCACAAGCAGCAGTGTTTTGAGGGGAAGCGGTTTTTCGGATTGATTGAATTTTACGGTGGGAGGGATCTGTTGTTTTTTTATGATTGAAGCGCCAAGCCACAGGCCAAAGGACGAGGCTGTACAATATTCTCCGCAAAGATGCTTGAAACGTACCTGGTGTGTTTCACGAAATTGTTTTATAGCCAGGCTTTCCAGAAAACGATCATTGATTACATCTCCGCTTACTCCGCTCATAAATACATCAACATCTGTTGTAGCGATGTTATGGATTTCCAAAAAATCAAGTAAGCCTTCTACCAAATTCTCCTCGCACTCAGGCATGAATACCATCTTTATACCCTTGATTGAACACCAGGTTTGTTGATTTGAATTCGCGGAAAGTGAAAAAAAGGCGGCACCTTCACCTTGAAGTGACCCGTTGGTGCCATGCTGAAAAAGCGTTAGATTGTTAATCATCGCTTCCTTGTAATGCCCCACTTTGGAATTCACCAAATACTGTACTTCATTCACTTCATCGTAAGCGCCAATCAAAAATGTATTTGCTTTTTTTTCATTCAGTTGCATCATGGCATCGTGTAAGGCCATTTCAAAAGCAAACCCTTTGCTCACAAAGGTATTGTTGTAGCCAAGGCATTTCAATGAAAGCCCCACCAGGCCGGCCAGGGCATTGTAGGTGCTTTGCATGAAGAATGTGGGCGTGAGATATTTTTCATCTTGCAGAAGAATCTCCAGCAGGAATTTTTCGGTGTCGTTGAGAAGCCCATATCCGGTAGCTGTGATGACGCCGTCCGTGCTGTTGTTTCCCGAATCCTGAACACAGATCATCGCGGCCGACAACCCGATGCGCAACATCCTGCTTAATCTTCTGACCTGGTTAGGGGCGATGTATTGTTTAAAATCGGGAACGACACAAGGCAAAATATTATTATTGTATTCGGCGACTTCAGGCAAAAACCCGCTATTGTCAAACGTTTTTTGTGGTGAGATAACTCCGACTCCGTTGATATAATAATTGTTCCTGACTATCATGATTAAACTGCAGCGAAGAGAAGTGACGTGGAGTTACCTCCAAAGCCAAACGAATTGGATAAAACATAATGTATCGGAATGTGTTGAAGCAGATCTCTTTCGGGGGAAATAGTCAGCTCGGTCATTTGTTTTGTAAAATTAAGATTCGGGAAAATGACTTGATGCTGAATGGCCATCATACAAAAGGCAGCCTCAATGCTTCCTGCTGCAGCCAGTGTGTGGCCGGTATAGGGTTTTGTTGAACTGAAATAGGGAACCGTATTTCCAAATAATTTCTGAATAGCCAATCCTTCAGAAAGATCATTGTTCTCGGTAGCGGTTCCATGCGCATTAACATAGCTCACCGCTGACGGAACAACATCACCAGACTGGAGAGCGAGGCTCATCGCCTGAAAAGCACCCCCTCCATCCGGAGAGGATGCAGTAAGGTGAAAGGCATCATTTGCATTTCCATACCCCTTTAATTCTGCCATGGGAGTTTTATTCCTGCGCTGAATACTTTTTTCTGACTCCAGCACGAAATAGGCGGCGCCTTCTCCCAGGTTTAATCCTTTGCGGGAATTATCAAAGGGCCTACAATGAACGGTATCCAGGATCATCAACGAATTGAATCCATTGATCGTGAACTTGGACAACGCCTCCGTCCCGCCACAGATGACACAGTCCAGTTCGTTATTCCGGATTAACCGGGCACCTAACATGATTGTATTGGCTGAGGAGGAGCAAGCAGTGCTGATGGTGCCAACGTATTTCTTAATAGCGAAAAGTTCTGCCAGACGTTCCGTATGCTCACCGGGATTTGTTGTGTTGGCATACAAATTGAAATCACCCTGCTGATCACGGTCTTTCAGGAGGTAATAGTATTTTTCAAATTCACGGATTCCGCCGGTTGTGGTAGCGGATAATAGTCCCGATTCGCTAACGTCGCGTGGCGTTAAGCCGGCCGCATCAATGGCTTCACGAAAAGCAATGATGCTCAGAAGGGATGGTCTGGTAAAGCCTTTTCCGGAAGGCACGCCGGCCAGTTCGATAAGTTGTTGATCCGTCAGTTTGATTTCGCAGGCCGGTAAATCGTTTTGGTGCCGTGTTTCGAGCACTTCAATTTTCCCATACCCGCATTTTTTATGGAGAAGTGATTGATAGTTCTCTGCTGCATTCTTACCAATGGAGGTTATCATCCCGTAGCCCGTTATGAAAACACGCTCACTCATTTTTGGGTGTGGTGATAAATATATTCTGCCATCGTACGTACACTTTGAAAAATTTTGCGTCCTTCTTTTGAGTCCCCGATTTTAATGCCGTAGTTTTTGTCCAGCAAGACAATCAGTTCAATGGCATCAATAGAATCAAGACCCAGTCCTTCCCCGAAAAGCGGCATGTCCGGATCAAAAGTCTCCAGTGTAACCACTTCCAGATTCAGTTGCTTGATGATGAGCTGCTGCAACTGTGGAATGAGTTCTTCAACGGTTTGTTTATTATTTTCCAAGACTTTATAAATTAATTATGAAATAGTTCTTGATTTATGAATGAAGACGCTGGCGATTAGCGTAACCATCGCAAAGCCAATCAACTTTAACAGGTCTGGCAAGATAGTCATCGTTGCGGCGCTCCGTAGAAATAAGTTCGTAAAAGATTCCAATCCCCAGTTGAGTGGTGACCAGCGGCTGATGAGTTGCAATCCTTCCGGCATCACATACACCGGTACCCATACTCCCCCCAGCGCGGCCAGGATGATAACAGAAATGGAACCAAAAGATAGGGCCTGTTGGGCAGTCTTGAAATAAACGGCAATTAACAACCCATAGCCCGTTGCAGCCATCGCTACCGAACATGCCGCTATGAGTGTCCCGATCAGGTTATTTCCCAAGACCAGGGGAGAGAGCTTCAATAAAGGCATAACAAAAACACCCACGGCTATCATCATCATAAATTGAAAAAGACAAACACAAAAATAGAAATAAAATTTTCCAATAATAGCCGGTAATTGCGATCCGGAGATCAGTCGCAACCGAAGCATGCTCCCTTCTTCCCGCTCCTTGATGAAATTTCCCGCCAGGGGAAAGAGGATAAAAAACATAGCAAACATGGTCCACGCCGGAACATTATGCTGTACCGAGCTCAGCAATTCAGTATTGTTATTTCTTTTTGACGCGTACTGTTGACTAACGTTGATGAAGTGGGTCAAATCAATTTTCATTCTTGTTTGAGAGGAATTATTTTGACCCAACTGCTGCTGCAATTCATCCAACATCCATTCTGTCTGAACGTTGGCGATCACTTTTTCCAGTAATGTGGAAAGGGCCTGCCGATAATTTGCTTTAATGGCTGGATCGAAAAGAATTTGGAGGGTTGCCACCGCTGTAACCATCGTGTCGGTTGGTGCCGGGCGCAATCCAAAATTGACTACCATTTGGCCAATCACCTGGTTTGTTTTTCTTCGTAATGATCTACTGGCTCCGGCGGGGAGGATAAGGGCAGCTTTGTACTGACCTGTCCCTACGTCTGCTCTGGCGCGCGAACTATCACGTTGCGGTATGAGATGGATGTTGGGTGTCTCGCGAAAGGCATTTTGGATTTTGTTACTCAGCGAATCGTTGTCGCCGTCCACAAACAATACATCCAGTCGGGTCTCCTGATAATCGCGGAAGGGTGCATCTTGAATCAGTGCCATGACGATGACCATGATCAGGGGCATCAAAAATATCAAGGCCATTCCACCCGGATCCCGAAGGAGCAGCAGGAATTCTTTTTTTATGGTGGCGAGCACTTTCAATCGCGAATGTTTTTACCCGTTAGCTTCAAAAATAATTCTTCCAGTGAACGGCACCCCGGATGTTGTGCGATGAGTGAAGCGGGCAATCCTTCCAATACCAATTTCCCCTCATCAAGAATAGCAATGTGTGAGCATATCCTTTCGGCTTCATCCAGGAAATGCGAGGTATAGATGATGGTTATGTTTTTTGACTTCAGGGTTTTTAGAAAATCGATGACGAGGTTTCGTGATTGTACGTCTACCCCGGCTGTGGGCTCGTCCAGGATCAAGATGGAAGGATCGTGCAGCAAGGCGGCGATCAGATTAATTCTTCGTTTCATACCCCCTGAAAATGTTTGCACAAGCTGATGGGCTTTATCCGCCAATCCAAAAATCGCCAAGTAATGCAGGACATTTTTTTTGATCACGGCGGTTTCCAATCCATACATCCGTCCAAAGTAAAACAAGTTTTCGTAAGCCGTGAGGGTAGGATAGAGGGCGATGTCCTGTGGCGCCACCCCAATATGCTTCCGGATCGCTTCAGAGTTGTCGTAGCTTTTGCCGCCGATCAAAATGGTACCGCAATCGGGCCGCATTAGTCCACACAGCATCATCACCAGGGTGGATTTTCCAGCTCCGTTAGGGCCCAATAAACCGTACACAGCGCCCGTAGGAATTTGTAGGGAGAGATTTGAAACCGCCGGTTGAGAAGCTCCCGGATATTGCTTCGTTAACCCTTCAATCCGTACCATGGCTTTGTTCATTTCGCCAGGCTCAATTGATAAAGTTCGGTGAAGATTTTTTGTTCCCGCGCCGAACATTTTTCAAGGATGTCAGCCAACTCGGCAAACGTGCGGGTATCGGAGGTGCGATTCTTGCACACACGTCCGGCATAGTAAGCAAACTCACGAAGTTGATCTCCGCTTTGGGTAAGTTGTTTTGATAAGTCAAGAAGTCTTTCATCTTTCATCAATGTGGCAGACTGGTCAAGGAATGCGGCATAGATAAATCGGAAACCCGCTCCACCTGTTCCTATTTCTTCCTGCATCCGGATAAGGTTGCCTAACCATTGGATTGCCTTCCGGTTGCCAAGGCGCTCGGGCCAATGACGTAAACGTTTGGAAAGATATTTCATGCCCTTTGCTCCAAACAGCGGAAGGCGGATGTTGGTCATGTGATCTCCGGTCTGTTTAATGCCTTTCCAGATGGCCTTCTCCACATTGTATTCTCCGGGCACATGCACCGGGTAGTACATACGACCACTGGGCTCTGGCATTCCTTTTGCAAACCGCGCCCGCGCTAGATCTTCATATGAAATGTCTGTGGTGGTTTCCATCACGGGGTCACTTACCTGATAGCGACCGTTTTCTTTTCCAAACACGATAATATTATGGGCATTAAAATGAAAGCGGTATGCGGCGGGGAGATAATTGAGATAAAATACGGAAGTAAGCATGCCCACAGGCTGGCCTTTGTCCAACATTTTATCCAGCTCAAACATCGCAGCCTTAGGGGTAGAGAATTTCTTGCGTTCAATCTTTACACCTATTCGATCGGCGAAGCGCTTAAAAATCTGCCCTGGCCAGATCCGGTAGCTGGCAACCGGAATCCCATTCAACCGGACAAAAGGGAGATAGGAAAAGAAAAGGCCCGAACCGATACCGAAAACCATGGGCTCGTCAAATTCCATCCCATGAAACCGCAACAAATTCGAAACAACTCCGTTTTCGCAATGCGCTGACTGCTGATGAATAAAGTGAGTGTTCATGGCGTTACTTCAAGTGTTCTATTCCGGTAAGTTCTTCGACCGATATCCGAAAAGTGTATGCGTATTTCTCAAGCGTTTTTCGACTTAGCCTCGCAAAGAAAAATGGACGCATGTGCAAGCGTACTATAAAGCTCATGGTACCAATGTAGTCCGCCACCATCGAAACATTCATGATATTCTTTTTAAGAAAAAATAATATGGGGCTGGCTTTACCCGCCAGCACTTTTTTCCTCGCTTCTTCCACCTCAGCATTCACTACTTCCCAAGCCTGTTCCATTGCGACGGTCTCCGGCTCCCAGCCGATGCTGTTCACTTTCTTGTAATGGCCTTGCTCATCGGTAGCATAGTATAACTTGGCCAGCTTGCCTTCATTTAGATTTCTTTCGTCCTGGGGAACTTGATCTTGCTTCATATCGATGGAATAGGATATCAGTGGCCTTATACCACCGTCATCAGCATATAGGCATAATTGAACCGCGCACTTTCAGGAACCATCATCAATAAGGTATCACCTTTCTTCAATCTTCCCGAGTTAAAGATCTCTTCCAACATCAAATAGGACGAACCCGCTCCGACATTTCCGACTGTTGCCAGATTTGTAAACCACTTGGTAACCGGAAAATCCAACCCCAGTAAAGTCATTTCTTTTTCGATACGGGGTCCGAAATATTGGGATGACAAGTGGGGAAGAAAATACGTTATGGCTGAGGGGTTTATTCCTTTCGTCAACACCAGGTCCTTTAAAAACTCGCCTCCCTTTTTTACAATGTATTCGCCCAGCAATTTGGTGTCTTGTTTTATAGCAAAAACAGATTGATCATTCCATTGATCCGGGGAGATGTCGGACCATCCCGTTAATGATCCGTCCTCATTTTTTATCGATCCGGCATACATGCAAGTGGGCAATTCGTCGGCAAATGATCGCTGATCAATCCATTCAATCCGCAAAGATAAACCCGATGCGTTGGGCTCCGACTGCAGCAGGGCCGCTCCGGCTCCATCTGAAAGCATGAAACGCAAAAAGTCTTTTTCAAACGCAATGATACCATCGCCTTCCAGATGGAATATTTTCTCTGCTTCTTCTTTAAAAAAATTTGCCATCATCCATTTCGCAAATCTTTCAGATCCGGTACAAGCGGCATTTTCAGAATTGCCCGACAATATGGAAAGGTATCCAAATTTTAATGCCTGCATACCGGCACTACACGCACCCGTAGTAGAATTGATTTCAATTCCTGAGCCGCCCAAAAGGCCGTGCACCATGGCTGCATG
Source organism: Bacteroidia bacterium (assembly GCA_043785125.1). GTDB lineage: Bacteria > Bacteroidota > Bacteroidia > Cytophagales > Cyclobacteriaceae > ELB16-189. The sequence continues at coordinate 11,081 of JAYVXP010000112.1, read as the reverse complement.
GGCGGGCAAAAGTTGGTCGGGGGAAGTCGTACCGCATGAGAGTACTTGCAGATCCTTCAAGCCAAAATGGCGATCAAATAATTGCTCCACGGCGAGTTTGGTGAGCTCCGCATTGGTGTGCGTTGTTCTTCCTTCTTTATCGATTGAATAATACCGCTTCTTGATTTGATTATTGCGCAAAACCAGTGGTTTTGCCTTGGAGGGAACTCCATTGATGAACCCCAAAACATTTTCAATCTCGTCATTTAAAATGGGGTCATTTGGCAAGAATTTCGACAATCGGGTTATGTACACACTTCGCTTCATTCTATGCTTTCAAGTTTGGAACAATAATATTGATTTTGTTCCAAAAATGAGCACTAAAAAGGCCTTTTCCTAAAATTTTGATAGATGCCTTGGCATTTGCCCGGCTTTTTGCATCACTGCATTTTTTGGGTAAGATGACGGCTATTTTTTAGACAATAGAAGCGCTATATTGGAAATCCAGGTATTGAATAAGCTCTCCTGATTTAATACAATCGTTGGTTCTGCTTTTATCGTGAGTGACATGGCTTCTGAAGCGGAACAATTGCACCAGATCCGGCAAGCTAATTCAGCATCTTGTGTGATTGATTTTGAATGAATCCGCGCCCTGGCCGCCAGTGCGGAACCGATGGCTAAATGTCGCTTGTGGTTTGCGGCAGCACGCGATATTTCTTCCAGGGTGATTTTATCACATCCCCCAACGTAAGCGCAAGCGATACCGATACCACGCCATAGGTCCGGATGGCGCGTAGCAGTAAAATTTTCAATCTGTTCTGAAATTTTGGGTAGGTCTGCCTTACAACGGTACCAGAGACTTCTTCCTACCCCCTGGTCAAAGGCATGAAAATATTCTGCCGGAATTTTCTCAGATCGGTTTTGATTATTATAGACGGTCTGACGTGATCGGAAAAGGCCATCGTAATAACCCCATCCATCCAAAACCCGAAAAGCTGAAAGTGGATGGAGTGTTTTGATAAAGGGTGAAATAGAAATGAGTTGCTGAGCGAGTGCCCATCCCAACCCGACGTGAATCTGGGTTGAATGATCAGCCCCCGGACCTTCCATAAATGACCGCCATCGGTTCAGAGCGCCACCCTTGCAAAGGTCCGTTAGCGCAAGCCCCATGGATGCTCCCTCATAGGCAACAGAACGAAATTCAAGTTCCGTATTTTCAAGATGCTTCATCAGAATAGCGAGGTCTTCCTCAATTGAAGAAATGTGTTGTCCTTCTTGAAAGATGGCTTTGATCCTTTCCATCCGCGGTACAACATCATAATGAGACATCATTATACGTGGGTTTTTTGCTTGTAAAACCACATGAGTTCGACGTCTCTTCGGATATCCGGATTCACATCAAGAGTCATCGTACTTTCAGTAAGGCTTGGTATTTCTTTATTTTCTGCATCAAGCCGAATTGTGTAGGGATCAACTTTCATATCCAACGAGGTTCCTTTTACCTGATGGCTGACGTGGCGGAATATTTCGGCCGCCACATGCTCGAGGATGTTCATATTCACGGCTACCTGCTCCATCAGTTTCTTAGGTTCATGCTGTACCTCTATTCCTTGTTGGAATTCGCGGAGAAAATGAAGATCGTAGGGATCAATGTAACGGCGGGAGAATATTTCCGTGTCGTAAGGCGCCCACTCGAGGAAGAAATCCTGCATGACTTTATTAAGAAGTCCGAATTTGCGGCCTAGGCTGGTAGGAGTGGAAAAGAGTTCCTTGAGCAATCTCAAATCAGTAAAGGCGCGATTCGTAAAAAGCATTGCCGGAATCGACCAGTAAGTTGCCCAATCCCAAAATATTTTGGCCACCATGATTTGGGTATTCCCCATCAGCAGGTATTTATTCTGGTAAACTGGAATCCAACTGTCTACCAGGGCCAGATGGGATTGTTCGTAAACGCTGGCGCGCACGCTGATGTCTTCCTCTTCCAGATCGCGGAGAATAAGGTCAGACAGCCAGGAGTTGTTCAATCCAATAAAATCCGTTCCGGGTGAATAAAGCGGATCGAGAAAAGCGCCGGCTTCTCCGGTTACGCCCCATCGATCGGCTGAATAAAAACGACCCGTGTGGTGGGCATAGTGTTTGAGAAACAGGAAATCGATAAGGTCTTTGCCTTTGGGTGAAAGCATTTTGAAACAGAGTGGCTCATTCTTTGCCATCCAATTCATCGCCTTGTCGTACGTATTGATTTCATCAAAAGAATGAACAGCAGGATCCGCAACAATGCCGATGCTTGTGTTTCCCGAACCGAGTGGAATGACCCATAGCCAATAGCCTTTGTCCATAAAATGAACCGTGCTCAAATACCGCAATCCCGGCTTAAGATAAGATTTCCAGGTTGTATCATCGGACCAATCATCAATATCAATAACGCCTTTCAGCCGGTACCATACTGCATTGACATGGTGCTCCATGGGTTTTTGAAATCCGAGTTTGCGTTTCAAAACACTTCCCCGACTTGTTGCATCAGCCACCCAGCGGCATTGGACGCTGGTCTCCATTCCTTGATGCATGTAAAAGACCTTATGGTGCTCGCTTGTTGGTGTGAGTTCGACATCCTTGACACGGGCGCCAAGCAAAAATTCAGTTCCGAGTTCCTGTGTCCGGGTGATCAGATAATTTTCAAGGGTTCCCCGATCGAGTTGATGACTGGGGACAGGGAGGCGTTCACGTGGGCCCAGTTCGACCCTTGTGGTGATGTCGTCTTTCTGATGCGACTTAAAGAAAAAACGCAGCCCGTGCTTGGGCAACTGTTCTGCTTCAAGATATGTTTTCAGACCCAATACTTCCCGTAGGTAGTGAGAGCCGAGCTCCACCGTGGATTCCCCGACTTTGTGTCCGGCAATGGAGGCGGGATTGTTTCTCATTTCCAACATCAGGATAGAAATCTCCGGGCACTTTCGTTTGAGTTGAAGCGACAGCGTGAGACCAGCAAGACCTCCTCCCAAAATTACGACATCATAATAGGTTTGGCTGGCGTTCTTTTTTTCCGACATTCCATTCATCGTAGTCATTTGATTCCTGTTTGCTTAAAATATTCTATTTCCTGTGATAACTTCTTCTTCATCAGCAGGAGTTGAATTTGGGAAAGAGACCACAGCAAGGGTGTTAAAATGAAAATCACTGTGGGTAACAGATACATAAAGATGTAAACGCGAACCTTCCTTCCGGTTGAATGGATGTTTCCGCCGGCAGCGACAAACCGAGCCCATACTGAAAAGGACTTCTGCCCCCTTTTTTCCATCAATACCAGATTGGGTTTGATCTCAATGGCTCCCGCATCTACTAATGCATTTTGTAATGAATCTAACCGATTTGCATCCAACGCATCTTTGATCAGGTTACCAAAAACAAAAGCATGCTGAACATCCTTCTCTGCGACACCCGCTTCCGGAAAAAACCAGAATGGTTCCTTCTTGCCAGTAAGCATCCAATGAAGAATGGTAACCAGACTCGTCAGATTTCCTCCTTTATCCACCAGTGCGATATGCCCGACTAATTTAGCGTTTGCTTGCTGCAACCGATGCTTCACTTTTTCCTGGCTTCCAAGCCACATGTTCCTGCAACCCAGAATGGTAATTACATTATTATTTCCCAAAATTCTTTTGGCATCATCAGATTGCAAAAATGAGCTGATGGGTCTTGATGGCGTCAAAAACCAAGGTTGATAGCCTAGGATGACTAAATCATATTTCTCAAAGGCCTTGGCAGAAAGGGGTTTCAGCGCCAATGGCCGCTGCGTAAAAGTTTCTGGAAAGGCATTGAAGAATTCGTATGCACTCCATGGAAAAGGGAATGGTTCCACAGGATATAACGTTTCCAGATGCACCCTGTGGCCGGCTTCGATAAAAGGTTTGACGAGGGATTCGAGAATACGTTTTTGCTGACCCGATTGCGTAAAATAGACGACCAGTATTTTTTTCATGCTGAAGGGTAAACTGTTGAGTCATTATATCTATGCAAAATAAAAAAAAGCGGCTAATAACCGCTAATTATATTTACAAAACCGGGAAGGGCATACCGATCAGAACAATGTCAGCGGGCCACTTAAAAATGATACGCCAATGTTAAACCGGTTTTCTGAGGGCTAAAATTAAGTCCAACAGAAAGCTTCTCGAACTTTCCCTCGTATTTGTGTTGCTGATGACCACCTACGATCCACAAAGGAATTCCGGCACCCAATGATCCTACGCCAAGCAAATAGACCAATGCTCCCGTCTCCTGGTTTGTGGTCAGGTTATATGTTCCTGTGGAGCTGTTATGGCTTGATGAGCTTGTTGAATTGACAATCATGGAGATACCCACAACAACCAAAATTGCACCGGTCACCGTCAACGTAGCTCCGGTGGTCTTCATTTTTCTGAACTTCTCGACTTTTAGGGCATAAAACAATCTGTCTGGATCACGTTGCGCAATGGTTTGAACAGAAAGAAGAAACAAAATGCAAAACAGCGGGATGAATTTCATATTAGCATTTTTATATTGATTGAAACGCATCAAACGTTACCCTTAAATATCGTAAAAAAACAGACAAAACTGCAGTTGACCAGGCTTTAGCGCCGTATCAGCGCCGTAGTGATCAGCTAAAATCCTTGGGATGACAATGAAACATCTCATTAAAGGATTTATAGAAATAGGACCGGCTGTTGAATCCTGTTTCATAGATCACATCCGAAACACTCATGGTGGCGTTCTTGAGCAACTCGGATGCTCTTTTCAACCGATATTGTTTGATCAGGCCATGGGGAGTGAGACCGGTGATGGTCTTTACTTTTTTATACAATGAAGCCTTACTCATCCCCACCTCGTCGGCAATCGTATCGGCATTGAATTCGGGCTCACTCAAATGCTGATGAATACATCGGGTTATCTTAGAAAAAAAATCGTCATCCTTTTCACCGATTCCGGTTTGTAACTGATTCAATTCTACCTCGGCTAAATCTTTGAACTTCCCTCTTACGATCTCCATGCGCTCGAGCAATTTTTCAATCCGGACAAAAAGATGTTCCGGATGAAATGGTTTCGGTATATACGAATCGGCACCTACCTGCAATCCCTCAATCCGGTTTTCGATTTCCACTTTGGCCGTCAACAAGATGACGGGTATGTGACTGGTTTGAATGTCTTCCTTTATTTTTTTGCACAAAGTGAGTCCGTCCATGTCCGGCATAAGGATATCGCTGATCACCAAATCGATTCGCTCGTCCTCCAGGATCCGGAGAGCTTTTTTACCGTTGGAAGCTTTATAAATGGAATATTTGTCGGAGAGCATGTTTTCCAGCAGCGTGGTGATTTGTGCGTGATCATCTACCACCAAAATGGAGTAAGGATGTTTGCTCAACACCGTGTTCATTACTTTTTCCGGCTGATCCAATAAATAGTAGTCTGTTTCAAATTCGAGTGAGATTTTCTCACTGAGGTTGACGATGGGCGATTGGACTACAATTTCCGTTTTCTGATTTCCATAAAATTCTTTCGTGATCGGGATCTCAACGGAAAACGTGCTCCCTTTACCCGGTTTGCTTTCGACTTTTATTTCTCCCTGGTGCATCATTACCAGGCTCTTGGTAAGAGAAAGCCCAATGCCTGTGCTTTTTACGAATCCGTTCTTGTCGATGATTTCAATCGGGTTGTGATAAAAACTTTCAAATATTTTATCCTTGTTTATTTCCGCAATGCCGACGCCTTCGTCCTGGATGGCGATGAATGCCTTTCCCTGAGACGATTTAAGAAACACGCTGACCATGCCGCCCTTGGTGTTGTATTTAATAGCGTTTGAAATCAGGTTAATCAATATTTTTTCAACTTTTTTGTGATCGATCCATGACGGCAGAGATTCCGGTTCGGGATAGAACTCCAGGTGGACTTCCCAATCGGTGGCATACTGCTGAAAGGATTCTACTACTTCCTGCGTGAAGGGAACCAGGTCAACGGGACCGATTTCTAGTTGGTCTTTGCCACTTTCTATTTTCCGGAAGAGCATAAGTTCCTCAATCAGTTTTTGAAGCTTCAGTGAGTTGTTGTAGATCATCGTGAGCTGCTTCTTCTCATTAGCATCATTGCTTTTACCCAGCAAAGAAGTGACCGGACCAAGGATCAAAGTTAAGGGTGTGCGGAATTCATGTGCAATGTTGGTGAAAAACTGAAGCTTATAGTCGTTCAGTTCTTTCAGTTGAAGCGCCTTCAATTTATCAATGGCCATCGCCTTTTTTGTTCTCCATCGCCAACGCAGGTAAAGGATAATGCCCGCTTGAATTCCAATCGCCAATAAAATATAAAAAGCATACGCCCATGGGGTTTTCCAAAAAGGTGGAATAACCGTAATCTGCAGGGTCCGGGGAATTGAATTCCAGACTCCGTTTTCATTGGTGTAATTAATATAAAGTTTATAGTTTCCGGGCGGGATATTGGTCAACGTGACCGATTGTTGTTGACCGATGTAATTCCAGTCTTTGTCAAAGTTCTCCAGAAAATAGGCGTACTCGTTCTTTTGCTTGTTCCAATAATCCAGCGTGGTAAAAAAAATGCTGATAAAATTTTGGTCGTAGTTCAAAGTAATTCTGTCTGTAAAGTCGATATTCTTGCTGAGGATGTGGGTTGCATCCCCCGGCGTAAGCGTGACGTTTCGTACCTGGAATTCAGTTACAGCAAGGCGTGGAAAATAATTGAGGGTGTTGAGCTTGGAAGGATAAACAATATCCAAACCGTCAACACCGCCAAAGTATAGTTTCTCACTGATTTTTGACTGAAAGGCGGCGCCATCGGTAAACTCATTATTTTGTAAACCATCGTTGGCATCAAATTGCTTAAAGCTGTTCGCTTTACGATCGTACATCACCAGACCTTTGTTGGTCGATATCCAAATGCGGCCGGCATGGTCCTCCAGGATGCCGTGGATGGTATTGTTGGGAAGGCCGTCACGTTGGGTGTAGTGATCGATTCGGTGGGGTTTATATTGCAGGTACAAGCGATTAAGACCACCGCTGGTACCGATCCACAATTGCTCCTGCCGATCAATAAATAAACTCAGCACATCATTATTGCAAAGCGTGTTTTTCTCATTCGCATTTGCCTGAATGTGATCATCGATTTCCCTGGTCAATGAATTGTATCGATAAATTCCACCACCGCGTGTACCAAACCACAATATGTTGGGTTTCTCCTCAACGATGGCGTAAACGATATTACTCTTTAACCATATTTGTTTCGCTTTTCCGGAATGGGAAAGCTGATCATATTCCTTCAAGCGGTATTTTCCACCGGGGGTACGGATTACTTTCATGTGAATGATTCCAAAACCGCTCGTCCCTAACCAAAGGTCATCGAACGCATCTACGCAAATAGAATACACCGAACTAAATGAAAGATCGCTTTGGTTTTCAAAATCTTTCGGGAAGTGAAAAATTTTATGAGTGCCGACCTCCATCATATCAATACCTTCTCCATCCACACCAATCCACATATTTCCTTCGTGGTCCTTGTTGACTGCCAATACAGCATCATTGCTCAGCCCATTTCGTGAGTTGATAATTGTGGTGGTACCCGAACGCGGGTCAATGATGTTTAACCCCCCTCCACGGGTACCGACATGAAGTTTGCCTGTCTCGTCCTCAAACACCGACCGGATAATGCTGTGTGAGAGCTGACCATTTTCCGGAGGGCCTGAAGAAACAGAATAGAATGTTTTGGGCCGTGTCAGAAATTTGTACACGCCATCCCCATCGGTGCCCACCCACAATATGTCCTGGTGGGTCTCGGTGATGGTTAGAATTTTTATCCTGGCTTTTGAGAATGTGGGAAAATAGGAATTCATCGGGCTGGCCGAAAACCCGGTCCCTGTTTGGGTTATTTTATAAATGTCTCCGGATTCAGTTCCGAGCCAGAGAGCAGTAAGATTCAAGTTTTCGGATAGCGAAGAAACCAATACTTTTCCAAGATCAATGAGCGCTGGATTTTTTTCAATATCGCCCAGATTGTACAAAATGAGTTGCCCGTTGTTGTCGGCCAAACCAAGAAAATAGCCCTGTCCAAAACGGAGAAACTTGTGAAACCCGAGTTGATTTTGAGGAACCAGTTGTTTGCTAAAAACCATGCGATTGCCCACCGTGCAAACCAGCTTTCCATCATTTCCAAGGAGATACAGTAATCCCTCATGGTAACCCAGATCAACAACCGAAGTGAGCCATGCCGGATCGATCCCCTGAAAATGCACAGGCAGAAAGGTATCTTCCTCATAAGAATAACGACTGATGCCCTTGCCAATGAGACTTGTCCAGATGACGGAGTCGGCACCTATGCAAGCGCGGATGTTGTATTCGAGAAAAGGAATATCGTTGAGACTATCAAGGTAAGTTTTAAAGGAGTCGTTGGTACGGTCATATTTATTAATGCCAAGGTGTGTGATGACCCAAAGATTCTTTTTACCATCTTCAAGGAAGTTTCGAATCACATTGTTGCTGATTGCCCCCTTCAGAAACGGGTCGGGTTTATAAACTTTGATAGCGCTTCCATCGTACCGGTCGAGACCATCCCAGGTGCCAAGCCAGACGTGATCGTACTGATCCATATACACGGAAGTGATAGCGCTGTTGGACAGGTTTGCCCGCTTGTCTACATGCTGGTAAGGCCAGGGCGAAGCGTTGTCGCCCTGAATCAAATTGATGAATAGCGCAAAGAATAAAACAACTGGCATACTATTAATCCCTCCGCGGAAGCATTCTCTACAACAAACGTAGAGAATCTAGGCATAGCGATTTCATTTATTTGTCCTCTCTGTCCTCTTTTGTCCGTTATGTTCTTCTTTTGTGTGTTTTTTATAACAGGGAGAACTTTATAAAAATGATGACGGACAGGAAAGGGGCCCAAATTGCCAAAATTGCGTCATGCAATCGAATGTTATTTCGGTTTCCGGCTCATGATGCAAAATGTGTCCTCCATTGATCTCGTCAAAAGATTTGAGCAAAATCCCTTGCTCACGCCAAAGGATATACGTCCAAGTCGCGCAGGAATGGCGATTGAATGTTTGCTTAATCCGGGCGTATTTAGATTTGATAACAAGTTGTGGTTGCTGTTGCGCGTTGCTGAGCGGCCTGAGCAAACAGAAGGCTATGTTAGTTTTCCGGCCTATAATGAAAAAGGAGAAATACAAGTATTCAAATTTAATAAGAGTGATCCCGCGCTTGACTTTTCAGACCCCCGTGTGATTCGTTACAAAGGAAACGACTACCTCACAACCCTGTCTCATCTTCGGTTAGTTTGCAGCGACGATGGAAAAACCTTTTACGAGCCGGAGAAATACAATCCTATTTACGGACAGGATAAACTGGAAGCTTTTGGGATTGAAGATTGCCGGGTAATTGAAATCGATGGGACGTTTAATCTGACCTATACCATGGTGTCCTCCTACGGCGTGGGAGTGGGGTTGATCCAAACCAAAGATTGGAAAAATTATGACCGCAAGGGAATGATCCTCCCTCCGCATAACAAAGACTGCGCAATTTTCAGCGAAAAGATCAACGGAAAATATTATGCGTTACACCGTCCCAGCAGTGTTCAACTGGGGGGTAACTATATCTGGCTTGCAGAATCTCCAGATCTTTTGCATTGGGGTAACCACCAATGCATTGCTACAACACGCAATACCAAGTGGGACAGTGCACGCATCGGAGCCGGGGCTTCACCCATTAAAACATCAGCAGGCTGGTTGGAGATATATCATGGCGCAACCGCCGACAACCGGTATTGCCTTGGCGCATTGCTCTTGGATCTAAATGATCCTTCCAAAGTGATCGCCCGCAGCGAAAACCCGCTGTTGGAGCCCACCGCAGACTACGAATTAAAAGGCTTTCTCGGCAATGTGGTCTTTACCAATGGGCACTGGGTAGAGGGTGACACCATACACCTCTACTACGGGGCCAGCGACGAAGTAATCTGTGGCGCTGATTTGTCCATCAAAGAAATCCTCGAAACACTTTTATAGAAATAGAAATGACCATCACTGCACTGCTGAAGAAGCCCAACGAGGAGTATGCGTTTTTCCTGCTTTTGCCCAGGCCTACACGCGTGTTGCTGGTCACCAATATGATTTATGCATTTGTTCTTCCGGTCATCGAAATATTTGTCGGTGCTTACATTATGCGGAGCTCCAATGATCCCAAGATCGTGGCGGTCTATCAATTGACGGTCTATACCGGTATCCCGATTACTTTTTTGTTAAACGGATTCCTGCTCAACCACGTCAGAATTTCCAACCTCTATAGTTTTGGGATGTTGCTCAGTGGCCTCTCCATGCTGGTCATGATGAGTCTTCAACACCTGTCAGTAATGGGCGTGGGGATTGCGGGTATTCTCATGGGCTGCTCCTTTGGGTTCTTTTGGTCCAATCGCGATTTCCTCGCATTGAACACCACCAACGATTCAAACCGAAACTACTACTACGGGCTGGAGACTTTCTTTTATACCATCACCTATATTATAGTGCCCCTAATCGTTGGGGCTTTTCTGGCCAGGACAGAATCCGACGGATGGTTTGGTGGAAACATCAATACGGGTTATCAAATCGTTACCGTCGTGGTTTTTTTACTCACCATCGTTTCGAGCATCGTGATCCACAAGGAAAATTTTAAGAAGCCTGCTCAGAAGGAATTTGTGTTTTTCAAATTTCATTCCCTGTGGAGAAAGATGTTGGTTCTGGCCGGGCTAAAAGGACTGGCACAAGGTTATCTGGTTACAGCACCTGCTATCTTAATCATGCGCCTGGTAGGCAATGAGGGATCGTTGGGACTGGTGCAGGGCATTAGCGGTATCGGAACAGCGCTGATGCTGTATTTGCTGGGTCGCACGACCAAACCATCCGATCGGATTTACATTTTTTCAACTGGCCTGGTCATCTTCCTGATCGGCACCGTTGTGAATGGCGTGCTCTTCTCCGCGGTCGGTGTCATTGTATTCATATTGTGCAAGGTGCTCTTTACACCGCTGCATGATATCGCTTATTTCCCAACACAGATGCGGGTGATCGATGTGGTTTCTAAAATTGAAAACAGAAA
>JAYVXP010000111.1:0-5957 GCA_043785125.1 Bacteroidia bacterium | reverse complement strand
GTTCCGGGTCGGTATCCGTGGAAACAGGAAGTACATTTTCGACTGAAAAGAAAAGGAGCAGCGAAATTGTTAAAATCTGACGGAGCCGGAGGATCATGTTCGGATTTACACCGGCAATGTTAAAAAAACGTCACTACTTTCCCACAATATTGTCTAAAGACATGTGGTTTGGACCATTATAAAGGTGGCTCCTTTGAGGGCAGGCCAATTACCTTACGCTGAGCATAGGGCTTCAATCGTTTTCGGAGCAGCGTTGGACTATATATGGTGAGTGGCGTTCATGTTTGTTTGATTTGTGAAAGACCGCAATATTTTGGAATTCCTGAGAAATAACATTGCTTTAATTTTTTTTACATTTGTGCTCATTTTTATGAGAAAAATATCAGGAGTCCGGGTATTGGCAGGCATCATGGTGGGATGCTTTTTGGTTACATCAATTATTTCCCGATCCTCCGGCTCCCCCGGCGTATTCAAAAACACAAAATCATCTTGGATTGGCAAACGATCAGAAGTCCCGCTTAAATCGGAATTGCAGCTTATTGATGAAGAAATTGGAGAAGAAAAATCCGGAAGGAATATTGGTGATGGACCGGATTACAACGCCCCTTCTGGTTTTCCGATTTGCCTGTTCGCTTTAACAATAACAGTTACTGTTCCGGATCGACTCCCTTGTTTTTTCTATTTGGCATCGCCTTCCATCGGCCAGTTCGATATTCCCTTATACCTGGTCCATCGATCACTGCAGATCTAATCTTATCATGGGATTCACCGTGGTTGGCGGCAATTCAGGCTGGCTTGTACCCTGAGCCCTAAAATCCGGATGATTATTCGAAGTCCGGATGTGACTAATTCAGAACTCTTCGATCACAACTATTTTGCTGGATACCATTAATTAAGGATATAAAACTTTTTTAAATCGTTAAATGAAATCTCCTGTCTCTTCTTTCGATGAACAGCACGTGCTTCATGAATTGAAGCATTATTTGCCTGAACAAGCTGCACTCAAAGACTTTATCCATCAGAATACGCTGCACGCATTTCAGAATTTAAAATTTCATAAAGCAGTTCGCACCGCCTCTCAAATGTTCGGATACAAAGTATCGCTTTCACTGGAGGAATTTCGCACACTCTATAAGTCGCAAAAAATCCGGAAGGATATCCTGGAGAAAATCATTGCAAATAAGAAAGGTGCCGAACACGGAAGTGAGTGGATGGAAAGGGTTCTATTAAAGAAATACGATACGGCCGCATCTTCACGAATCGGATCGCTAAGAGCCAACTGGAAAAGGGAATATCATATTGATTTGGATTCGATGGTTCATCCAATTCTTTTCCGGATTCTTTGCAGTTACCTCGACCAGGGAATTTCAATATGGGCGTTTCCTGTCAAAGAAAAAAGCTTACTTTCCTCCATTCGGGAAATGGAGCGAAATACGTTCGCAAGTATTTTCAGGAAGCAACGAGCTCGGGATCTTCTGCTTAAAAGTACCTGTGAGATAAGTGATCTCCTAAAAATCCTTGTCGGCGACGAGTCTCTTTATAAACAATATCTTTTTGATCAGCAATTTGCTCATCAGGGATGGTCTGGCATGGCGTCTGCTGTCGAGGCTTTGCCCGAGATGTTATTGGATAAGCGAAAGATAACCCTTCACGACCTGATTATCTTTGAACTACTCCTTGAAATTGACTCGCTGGATTACCAATTCGGCAAAGACTGGGTGCCACTCGCAAAAAGGCTAACTACCAAACCTGAAGACCTCTTCGCGGAAGTTCCTGAAACCGAATTAAGTGAAGTCTTTTCTCTCTGGCAGGAAGCTTATGACTGGAGTTACTACGATGAAGTACTTACCGGGATTTCTCTGGACGGAATGGAGAAAAGGGAAGGTTTCTCTAAAAGTTTTCAGGCGATGTTTTGTATTGATGACCGGGAATGTTCCTTCAGAAGATATCTTGAGAAAACTGACCCATTCTGCGAAACGTTCGGAACACCTGGATTTTTTAGTGTTGAATTTTTCTTCCAGCCGGCAGACGGGAAGTTTTATACCAAACTTTGTCCGGCCCCGGTGACACCTAAATATCTGATCAAGGAAATTGAGTCTACCAGCAAGCGTGAAAAGGATTTATATTTCAATAAGCATTCGCATTCCTTTTACAGCGGTTGGTTGATCTCACAAACGCTTGGATTTTGGTCAGCGGTTAAACTATTTATTAATATTTTCAGACCCTCAATGGGCCCTGCTACCGCTTCTTCTTTCCGGCATATGGATAAGTTCGCGAAACTTACTATTGAGAACAAGAGCCTGGAAGACAGGGAAAACGACCTTCAGGTAGGGTTTACAGTGGAAGAAATGGCGAACAGAGCGGAGTCGCTTTTGCGAAGTATCGGGTTAATGAAGGATTTTGCCCCTATCGTTTATTTGGTTGGTCACGGTTCCAGCAGCGTAAATAATCCTCATTACGCTGCCTATGATTGCGGAGCATGTTCAGGACGGGCAGGCTCCGTCAATTCCCGAACCATGTGTTTCATGGTCAACCATCCAAGGGTGAGAGAGATTCTTAAAAGCAGAGGAATCATTATCCCGGCAACAACACAATTTGTCGGAGCACTTCATGATACTTCCCGTGACGAAGTGATGTTTTTCGATGAAAATTCCCTTTCTCCCCAAAATTTACAAAACCACAATAGAAATGAGGTCGTTTTTTTCAACGCGCTAGACCTTAATTCCAAAGAACGGGCGAGACGGTTTGAGCTAATCGATTCGCATTTGAATCCTGAGAGAATTCACAAGAAGGTTAAAATGAGGTCAGTTTCTTTATTTGAACCTCGTCCAGAACTGAACCATGCTACGAATGCGCTGTGTATTGTCGGCAGGAGAGATATGACCAAGCATTTGTTTTTGGACAGACGAGCCTTCCTTAATTCGTATGATTATAACATTGATCCGGAAGGCAATATTCTTTTTGGTATCATGAAACCCCTGGGGCCCGTCTGTGGGGGAATAAATCTGGAATATTTCTTTTCACGGGTAGATAATTACAAGCTGGGTGCCGGTACAAAACTACCTCATAACGTTATGGGGCTCTTTGGCGTGGCCAATGGAATCGATGGTGATTTGAGGCCTGGACTTCCAAGCCAGATGATCGAAGTCCATGATCCCATCCGTCTTTTGATTATCGTTGAGCATTTTCCAGAGGTTGTGTTGAAGACGATTCAGAAACAAGCGGAGACGTACGAGTGGTTTATTAATGAGTGGGTCAACCTCGTCGCAATGAATCCTGAAACACGTGAATACTTCTATTTCAAAGATGGAGGGTTCACAGTGTATACACCGCTGAAACAACACATCGAATTTGTTCCGGACCTTACGCCGATTATCGAGTCGGAGCAAGACAATATTCCTGTTTTATTAATTTCATAAGATAACTTCATGACATCCTTTCTTCATCTTTTCATCCTTCTTCCGTTAGTTGGGTTTATCGTTAGTGTTCTTGCGTCTAAAAAGGAAGCCATCCTTTCCCAAATTGCATTTGCGACAGTGGGGTTGCATTTGATAAGCGCCGTCATATTCCTTGTATATTGGTTACTCCATGGATATCCAGTGCTTGATCTGAAGGATATCGTCCTTTTCCGGACGGACAATTACGAGTTTTTTATCGATTTTAGTTTTGATATGATAACAGCTACCTATCTGTTTGTAGGGGCTTTTCTCACATTTCTGGTAACAATCTACAGCCGGTATTATTTGCACCGTGAGAGTGGTTACAAGCGTTTCTTTAACACCATTCTTTTCTTTTACCTGGGTTACAACATCATTATTTTTGCCGGTAATTTTGAAACGTTGTTTATCGGATGGGAAATGCTGGGCATTTCTTCCTTTCTTTTAATTGCGTTTTATCGGGACCGGTATCTGCCGGTAAAAAATGCAGTGAAAGTATTTTCAATCTACCGGATTGGCGATGTTGGCCTGATACTTACCATGTGGATGAGCCATCACCTGTTCCATGAGAATATTACGTTTCTGAAATTAACCAACTATGAACTGGTTCATGAACATCTTCTTACTCACAGTTGGATTGGGGTTTTTATTTCGATCATGATTTTGATAACTTCAGCGGCAAAATCTGCGCAACTTCCATTTTCCTCATGGCTGCCGAGGGCAATGGAAGGCCCGACCCCCTCCAGCGCAATTTTTTATGGCTCGCTTGCAGTACATCTTGGTGTTTTTCTTCTCTTACGTACCTTCCCGTTTTGGGAGCAGCAATTTTCTGTTCGGATTCTCATTGGCGCTCTCGGCTTAGCAACAACGATCATTACCACAGGAATTGCCCGCGTGCAGTCATCTATCAAGAGCCAAATTGCGTATGCGTCAATCGCTCAAATCGGGTTGATCTTTATCGAAGTGGCCGCTGGGTTTCAAACACTGGCATTGATTCACTTCGCCGGGAATGCTTTTCTGCGGACCTATCAACTCCTGGTCTCTCCTTCAGTAGTAAGTTATTTGATCCGGGAACAATTTTATAATTTCTCTCCCCGTGAGCGTTCTATTGAGAGTTCTTTTCCCACGAGGATGCGAAATGGACTTTATATTCTGTGCGTGAAGGAGTGGAACCTGGATTCGTCCATGTACCGCTATTTATGGAACCCTCTAAAATGGGTGGGCAATAAACTTGATTTTCTCACACTCAACCGCGCAATCATTTTCTTTGTTCCTGCGTATCTTTTTGGCTTGTTTATTTTATACCAAGAGGACGTAATCTCTCCAGGGATCGAGCAATACTTGCCATTTGTATTCTCCTTCATCGGTCTGATTATGGTCCTTAAATCATTTACGGAGCGTAAACTGGCACGAATGAGCTGGACTTTGATAATGATGAATCATTTTTGGATAGCGCTGGCAATTTCATTTAATGAACGTTTTACTTATGGACATACGATACTTTACTTGTCCGGTGTGGTGGTGGCCGGCAGTGTGGGTTTCCTCTGCCTCCGCAGACTAAAATTGTTTGAGAACAATATTGACCTGGATCAGTTTCATGGTCATTCGCACGAACATCCAAAAATTGCGCTGGTCTTTCTTCTGTCCTGTTTGGGCCTGGCCGGCTTCCCGATCACCCCAACATTCATTGGAGAAGACTTGATTTTCAGTCACGTTCATGAGGATCAACCAATACTAGCATTTTTTATTTCACTTAGTTTCATCCTGGATGGTCTGGCAATCATTCGGATTTATGCGCGTGTTTTTCTTGGACCTCATGTAAAATCGATCTACGACATGGGTTACCGGTCTTCGTAACAGTAACCGATGTGGGCATTGACGATTACGTATCCTTACGGTCAGTTCGGCAGTTTGTTTTCTGAACATTGAGTTTACAGATAAGCCTGCAGCACACTCATAAGCCTTGTGATTTCCTTCTTTTTTATGGCTGGGAAATTTGCAATACGGAACGTTTCTTTTCTTAGGTTTCCATACCCCTCACCCAGCAGCATTCCATTTTTTCGAGCCACAGCTTTAATAACTTCTATTAATCTTGTACTGCCCTTGAGAGCAAGCACGGTTCTGGAACGAACCTGCGGATTAGCGATCAGGAGATGAAGATTCTTTGAGTCGTGGAAGAAACGGATCCACTCTTTTTGTCTTCGGGTAATTTTTTGATCAACCTGAACAATTTTGTTCATACTCTTCAAGGCGCATTTTAGTAAATAAATTCCCAGGACATTTGGTGTGTAAGGTGTCTGCCACCTATCCATCATTTCTTTCATCAACGAGAGGCTGTTGTAATGATTCTTTTCGCCGATGACCTGCATCTGCAGCATGGCACGGGGAGAACACGCCATCACTGCCAGGCCTGCCGGCAGGCCAAAACATTTTTGAACAGAGGCAAACCATATGTCGGCCGATTGGAAGTTGAGAAATATACCGGCCATGGAAGAGGTCGCATCCACCGCGAGCAACTGG
>JAYVXP010000110.1:0-5962 GCA_043785125.1 Bacteroidia bacterium | reverse complement strand
CAAAAACCAAACATCATGCGAGCCATTGCACTGCCATGAAGAAAGTACTGCTTACTGATCGGAAGCCCTCTTAGCATCGTTCAGCAGTTGCTTCCCATCCCGGTAACCAACGACTTTCTTCCTGATTGTCCCGTCTGAATTAAGAAACAATAATGTTGGATACGCTCTGATCTCATACTTGCTCGCTAACAATCTACCATCACCACGCTCGGCATCCACGGTAACATTGATGAAATTGCTATTGAAATATTTGCCAACTTCTTCGTCAGTAAATGTGTATTTCTTCAGCATCTTGCAAGGGCCACACCAGCTCGCATAAATGTCGAGAAAGATCAATTTATTCTGTTCTTTGGCCAATTGAAGAACAGCATCCCAGGATTGATCAGTGAACTGAATAGTTGTCTCTACATTTGATGGCTTAGCGCTCAAAACAAATGATACCAGGGCTAACGACGATGTAAACAAAATCAATAACATGGAATTTTTCATACTTGAATTGTTTGTGGTCAAAATAGCTCTCCGGGTAGCCTAAAGTCTTCCCGGAGAGTCTAACCTATACACCTTGAACCATGAAACTATTCCGGTTGATGTTCAGCATGAACCGTAACCTCAATCTCTTTGGCAATGTTGGTAGATGGCTTTCCTTTCTTAAATGAAATACCATAATCAGCCAGGCTGATCTTAAATTTCGTGTCTATTGTAACCGCAGTTCCCTTCACGGTCACTGTACCTTTTGCGTTAACCTGCTTGGCAGTTTCCTTGATGGTTAACTCACCATCCACATTGGCTTCATAAGTTCCATCCTTGGAAAAATCAACAGCGCTCAGATTTGAAATCTTTCCTGTAAACTTAGCTTTAGGAAATGCCTTGGTATTCAGGAAATCCTTACTGTTGTAATGTTCCTGCATGAGCGCTTTTTCAAATTCAAAACTTTGCATAGGAACGGAGAAGACAACCTCTCCGGTGGCTGGGTCAATCGTGCTTACCACCTTGTAATTGTTTGCTGTAATGTCCTCAACGGCAGTATGTGAGTAAAAGCTGATGTGTCCGCTTTTGCTGACGAGCTTTCCCGCTATGGGTGCAAAGGCTGATAGAGCCAGGATCAATGTCGGGACGAAAAGATAAACTAACTTTTTCATGTTGATTGTTGTGTTTGGTTATTTGAATTATTTAAACATTAATTGATTACATCACATTTTTCAAGGATAACATCTTCGTACAGTTTCAGGTCCTCGTCATATCCGGCGCCTGACCTGATTACACCCTTGACCGTTACCATCTGTCCCACCTTGAGTTGGGAGGCATGGGCATTAGTGGTCGCGGTAAAGGTGCAGCTCACACCCGCCTTATCACCCTGCTCCCTCAGCAGAACAACCTGCTGGTTGTTCAAATCCAGCGAGATGGAGTACACCTTTCCGCTTACAGACAATATTTTTGAATCACCTTCATCGCTGAGGTATTTTTCATTGGCAAGGCCGGGATTAGTCAGATACTCGGTTACCAGGTCAGCCGCATTCAAGGTGTAATCAATTTTTGCTGACTGGACGTCCCGGTGAGGCTTATTGAATAGATAGTAGGCAAAAGAACCTCCTATTATGACACATGCAAATCCTACGAGAAGTACGATTTTGATAATTTTTTTCTTTTTCATAAAAGGTGAAGCCGAGGTGTGTACTTGGCCTTCTACTCTATTAGTCGAGGTGAATTCCTTAACCTGACAGGGCTATATGAAAATTATATTAAATCCCTAGAAATTGGCCCCGAATGGCTGTTTTAATGGTCATTCAGGCTTTCCCTTAAGCGTAAAATCTTTCCCTTTTGATGGCCATTAATGCAAGCCAAATAGGCTTTGCTGATTTCCCGGAAAATCGCGGAAGAAGGGTGCATTTCATCAAACCAATAGTATTTCCGTCTCAAATATGTCATGGGTTCAATGGCCCCCTACAATCGATCAGGAAGATGTTGGCCTTGTTGTATCTCGGATCACTGATTACAAGAATTTTTAGCATACAAGTTCGGTTTACCCACCAGAACTAGCTCTCTTCCAGGCGATCGAGTATTTTCTTCTTCGCACTCTCGGGTAAGGTCCTTTTCCCGCTTCTGTGCTGATGATGAATAGCGTCATCAATAAATTTACTTTGCTTGTAATAAAGTTGGCAGGCGTCACACATGCGCGTGTGCATAAAAAGTTGAATTGACTCAACCCTGGTTAGTCTGAAAGCTGTTTTCTTCTCAATCAATTCAGAAGCCTTACGGCAAGACAACATTAATTTATTCATCAATTTCCTCATTCTCATCACGCGTTAAACCAGTTATTCTCCAGGCAAATTCTTACCTGAAGCTTGGCCCGATGCAACATCTGCCAATAGTTAGACGAAGTAAGGCCCAGAACCTGACAAATTTCTTCTCCTTCTTTTATACCTATGTATTTGAGCTGGATGCAAGAAAGCCATTGAGAGGGGAGCTTTTCCAAACAAGTCTGCAAAATCCCTCCAAATTCAATGTCGTCCAGCAGATTCTTATCATCTAAGTCCCATTCATGAGGCTTGGATTCGTTTTTCCATTGGTCGTCACTGTCAAAAATATTTTCCAGTTGCTTGTTTTGCTCATCATCAGAAAGTGAAACAAGCTTTACATGCTGTCTATAATAATCGAATATCTTGTTCTTAAGTATAGCAAATAACCATGTTTTGGGAGAACTCTTATTTTGAAACTTTTCAAAAGACTGAAAAGCTGAAATAAATGTCTCCTGGACCAGGTCCTCAGTCGCACTTTGATCAGAAATTTTATGAACCGTCCATGTGTACATTTCATCACTGTATTCATGGACCCATTGGGCAACAATGGATCGCTTATTCATTCCTTTGCTCTTGTCGCTTGCCGGGATTGACATGTTCAGTAACTTTAAAGGGTAAAGAAACATCGGTAATGTAATAAACTGCGCCAATTTACCCTGTCCAGTGGTTGACAAAGCCATCCATAAAGACTAGCCCACTTACCATCCGATGTAGGGAGGTGGATTTAGTCCATTCATGCGTAAGTAAACAAGCAGCTGAGCTCTATGATGCGTTTGATGGTCATTCAGCAAATTAATGATTTGAAGTTTATTCATTGGTCCGGCAAAAAATGAAACTTTCTCATCTAACTGGCTGGCAGGAAAATGGTCAAGCACAAATTGTGCATAATCATAGGCCCGGGTAACTACTTGCGTTACGGAATCCTTCCGATGCAATTTCAGATCTGACTTTCTTACCGGATTATTCTCGTTTTTCAAATAGGATGAGGAGAGCCATCCCAGATTCTCGGATAAATGGAGTAACTGTTCCCTGAAACTCATCCCGTTCGCCGAAGGTTTATAATCATATTTTTCTTCAGGCATCATAATGGCCACTTTTAATGTGTATTCCTTCGCATGTTGCAGTTTGAGAATGGCAGCCTGAAGGTAAAGTTCCCCTATGTCCTGTGCTGAAAGCAGGGAGGGCACTAAAAACAAAACGGCTACTAACCAATTACTTTTCCACATGAATCAATTTATTCTCTAAAATCAGCAATTTGGAGGTTCGCTCATGGTTCATCAGGTCGAGTTGCCTTGTAATTAGTTCTGTTGATCGCTTCGATGATATTGTCAAGGTCCACTTTTGAATCATCAAATTGAACAATTGCATTTTTATCTGCATGAGAGGCCTTAGCCTTGATTATTCCCTCCACTTTACTCAATTCTTCTTCAACCAGCATTTCACAACCCGTGCAGGTCATTCCGGTTACCGGAATGATCACAGTTTTACTTCCGGGATGCACGGCAAAAACGGTTTGATTATTAACGAGTAGGTGTGAATAGGAAGGGAAAGTAATGAGTAAAACAGAAATAACGGTTGTGATACCCAAAAAAGTCTTTGATTTAAAGAAAGAATTTTTTTGAGCCGGTTCACAATTGCATGTTTCATTTTTTTTTGAAAATAAAATACGATACCAAGCGAAGCCAAGCGTTAAGACAGCCCCCGATATAAAGTAAGGCCGGTAAGGTTGTAACCACAAAAGCGATGTTGCTAGACTACTCGTTCCGGCCACAATGGAAATAACAGGAATAATGCAACAAAGGGAAGAACCTAAAGCGGTTGCTATACTAATTCCAAAGGATGAAAAAGATTTCATAGACGGTAACGTTCGAATTACTTACGAAATGAAAAGGGAAGCTAAACTAAGTTTAGCTTCCCCAAAGCTTCGTTATTCTGCCTTAACACAGCAGGCAGCTAGACGTTCGTTCCCCAGCGGGCACAAAGGTGTGCCTTTCAATGGGCAACTTACCTTAGGACAAGCAGCAGTGCCTTCCAAATGGCAGGCCGCATTACTCGTTTGCGAGCCGTAAACAAAGCCGCCAACGGAGGCGATGGCAATGGCTGAAATGAAAATTGCTTTTTTTATCATACGATCTATTTTTTAATGTTTCTGGTACGAATATCGGGTAGCGGAGGGGGGGTGCTCCAAGTCTTTTCAGGTATTATTTTACTTATTTTTTTCATCAATTGGTCAGCTTCAACCAATTTTTCGGATAGTTGCTCTAGAGGAATGTGCGGGAACATTTGCCTCAAACGCTCAATTTGGTCCTCACTTCCGCAGTTCCCAGGACAGTTTTGATGGGCAAATGAAATCTTTTCCGCCAACGCCTTACGGTACACCTCATCCAACAACATGATCGTAGCCCTGGAAAGTAAAGCATCCGCTGCTTTCAATTGGATTAATACTTCTTCAGGGTAATCTGTACTCACAATGGATCTATTGATATGCTCTAATTGACCAATAGCCGTTTTAATAGTGACCTTAAATTTAGCAATTAAATCACCAGAAATCATTTCCATATAAATCCTTGTTTAAATGTTAACTGGCGCAGCAACTCAATTTAGAAACATCCTTTCCAAAGGTGATGGCCGCCAGTTTGATACCTTCACCCAGGGTGAGATAAGGATAGAAGCTCTCAGCTAATTCTTTAACGGTAATACCATATTTGATCGCCATACTTAATTGCTGAATCAATTCCCCACCTTCCGGTGCTACGATTCTTGCGCCAATTAATTTGTCAGTTTCAGTGTTGCGAATGAGTTTGATAAACCCTCTCGTATCATTGGCAGCTAACGCACGGGGCACATCGCTCAGTGATAACTTAGATATTTCAAAGGGAATGTTTTGGGCTTCCGCCTGTGCTTCATCTAATCCTGCACCGGCCACTTGAGGATCGGTAAATACTACCCACGGCAATGAAGTGTAATCTGTTTTTTTCTCTGCCCCGGTAAAGGCATTTTCAACGGCTATCTTGCCTTCATAAGCGGCCGTGTAAACAAAAGCAGGCGTGGTGGTCACATCGCCAACAGCGTAAATGTTGGGGAGATTTGTTTCCATCTTTTCACTTACCGATACATGCCCGCTTTTTGTCAGTTGCAAACCGATGTTATGCAAACCCAACTTTTGGGTATTTGGCCTGGTGCCACTCGCCACTACAATTTTTCCCGGTTCTGTGAGTTGAGTAGTTGATCCATCCGGGCATTTGCAATGGATAATGGTGTCGTGACCCCTTCTTTCAAATTTTATCGTCCTGAAGTTGGGAAGGATTTCGATACCTTCGTTCTTCATGTGCATTTGCAGTTCCTCACTGATGTCAGGGGTTTGAGTGCGAAGCACACGATCGGTAAATTCTATGATACGGACCTTTACACCAAGCCGGTTATAGGCCATGGCAATTTCCAACCCGATGTAACCGGCACCCATGATCGTAATGCTTTCAGGCTTTTCTTCCAGGTCAAACAAACTGACATTGGTCAAGTAACCAATTTCTTTCAGCCCTTCAATTTCCGGAACGTTAGTAGTAGCACCCGTAGCGATAATGAATTTAAGCGCGGTGTAGGTATCCTTTCCATTTACCAAAATTGTTTTATGATCTACGAACTCCGCCCACCCTTCTATCCTGTTC
>JAYVXP010000109.1:0-43988 GCA_043785125.1 Bacteroidia bacterium | reverse complement strand
TGACGGCACTGAAGTCGGTGCTGTTGCCAACCAATAGTGAATAGTTTGCCGCGACTCCTGAATTATAAATTCCCGTTCCCAAATCAAAACTGATTGTTGCCGAACCAGGAGCACCGCTCACTTGTGCTTTCCAAATCCGTGTAACGCGCATTGGATACGCTGGAAAACCAGTAGGTACACCTGTAGTCGTGGCACCCAAGCTTCCTGCATCATCACCAACTACCAGAAAGTTAAGATTGGTGCCAAATGCACTGGCTGGCGTCGTTTTCACAATCGTGAGAACCGTGCCCGGGTTAATCGATTTTGATTTCCGTTGATCCAGCGCTGATGCATCATCACGTCCTATACCGGTGATGTCACTGGCGTTGGCAGCGTTGGTTGCTGAATTCCAAATGATCGATCCTGTTGAGGTAACATAATTCGTCGGGGTGGCCTGATTTATCGTGACTCCATATTTAATTCCCAGGTAACTTTGAACTTTGTTTAACTCTGTTGCTGTAATATCATGATCATATTGAATCACCTCCGAGACGTAAGACTTGCTGGATTCCGCGGGATTCGCTCCACCATTGGCGATGCCCAATTGGATTGTGGAATTAAAAGAGGCTCCACCCGAACTTAAATTCAGTCCGTTTCTAAAGAATTGATAGGCTCCACCTGAAGCGCGAGTCAAAGAATACAAACGCGGATTTGTCGTTGCGGCCTGGCCACCAAGAATACTTGGAGTGCCATCTAAAAATAAAACATCCTCCCTCCCATTCCACCACCCGACTAACACATTCCCAACACGGCTGGCCATTAACCTTCTGTTTATGGTACCCTCCATTCTTGAAACCGAGATCAAAGAGTACTGATTGATTCCGCTATAGTTCAGGTTGTGCCCGCTGGCTCCATCGTAAAAAACGGTGGGATTAAAGTTGATCAGGTTACTCGATGAATTATAAATGGGAGTTCCGGTATTAGTTCCGTTGTTGCTCAAAGAAGTCTGATCATTCCACCGTTGAACTGATCCCAAATCGACGGCTGGTACAGTCCCCGCTGCATCGGAAGAAACGCCCGTGTTGGCTTTTAACCAAACACGCAGTCCGCTCACCACACCACCCGGACTGGGTACCAGAGGCAATGCGAGGGTGAAAAAATTTCCATCGCTTAGTGACACACCCGAGAAACTGATGACGTTGGCTGTAATCGATCCGCCAACAATCGGGGTGACGGCGCTGAAGTCGGTACTGTTGCCAACCAACAGTGAATAGTTTGCCGCCACACCGGAATTATAAATTCCTGTTCCCAGATCAAAACTGATTGTCACCGAACCGGGCGCACCGCTCACTTGGGCTTTCCAAATACGGGTGACGCGCATGGGATACACAGGAAAACCTGTTGGGACACCTGTTGTCGTTGCACCTAAACTCCCTGAATCGTCTCCTGCAATCAAAAAGTTGAAGTTGCTACCAAACGGGCTTGCTGGTGTAGTTTTCTCGATTGTAAGGACAGTTCCTGCGTTCGCTGATTTAGATTTCCGTTGATCGAGCGTCGTTACATCATCGCGGCCAATCCCTGTAATATCACTTGCGTTGGCTGCATTAGTCGCCGCATTCCATACACTGGTTCCTGCTGTATTAACATAGTCGTGCGATAATGTAAGTCCATACTTCACTGCCAGGTAGCTTTCAACTTTGCTTTTTTCAGTAGCGGTGAGGGGTACTGCCGTATTATAAATAATTGTTTCTGAGATTCTTCCAAAATTCTGATTATTGCCTTGATAATTACCAAAATAGTCCAGGTTTGAACCGGCGAGGTTGATGGTTGAAATCGAACCACCTTGTGTTCCATTCTTTCTGAAATTGACATTCCCGCTGAGCATTTCCAACGCTACCACAGCCGTTTCATTTTGCAGCCAGTTGAATCCGCTGGATTTAAAACCTCCGCTGATATTATCATAAAACCCTAATCCAATTCCACCCGATTGAATAATGAGCGGATGGTAATTCGCAGCCCCTCTGAACATCGTTCGCCAGTTGGTGTTTATTGTTGGAATCGCTACAGTGAATACGGTTGAATTCAAATCGGCCGGAGGCGTAGTCAATGACATGATGGTCGTACTCCCAGAGAAATTAATGGAAGGATTGAAATTGATGTCATTGGTAACCAAAGAAGGCTGATTGGCAGGTGTGGCTTGCACCGCATTGTTGTATCCGCTTTGATCTGCCCAGGGGTTGACGTTGGTGGTACCCGTTACCCCAGCATCTGCTCTGACCCAAAATACCAATCCACCTACCCCGCCCGGTTGCTTAACATTCGCTGCTGCGATGGTAAAAAAGTTTGCGTCAGCTAAAGTTACTCCCGTAAAGGAAAGCACATTGCCAACCAAGGTGGGCCCTGTGTTATTAACAGTTGCTCCTGAACTGAAATCCGTACCCGTGCCTACCAATACAGCGTAATCTGTAGCATTACCGGTATTTACAAGACCAATTTTGGAAAGGTCAACACTAAAGCTAACGCTTCCCGGAGTGCCCGTAACCGCTGTTTTCCATATCCGGTTTGATCGCAATGTATAGGTTGCTGGAATATTATTGCTAGTTCCTGTGCCCGCATCATCACCCCATAAAATAAAATTTTTGTCCGTACTGAAAGGTCCACCCAGATTGAGTGTGACAGAGGCCGTCGCGTTCGCATTCAAAGATTTTCGCTGATCCAATGCAGTATTATCATCCCTGCCTATTCCAGTAATGTTATTCGCATACGTTGCATTGGTGGCTGAGTTCCATGTTGTGGTTCCATCCGTTGCCAGGTAATCGTGTGACAAAGTCAGCCCGTATTTTACGGCCAGGTAACTTTCAATTTTTATTTTCTCGGTGGCTGTAAGGGCGGTTGCGCTATTATAAATAATCGTTTCAGCAATCCTTCCAAAATTTTGTCCGTTGCCCTGGAAATTGCCAAAATAATCCAAACTCACACCCGCCAGGTTGATGGTCGTGATGGACGCACCCTGGGTTCCGTTCTTTCTAAAGTTGACATCACCGGTATGCATCTCTAATCCTACGATGGCGGCTTCATTTTGCAACCAGGTGAACCCGCTCAATTTCAAGCTTCCGCTCGGGTTGTCATAAAATCCCAGGTTGGTTCCTCCTGATTGAATAATCAAAGGGTGGTCATTGGCAGCCCCTCTGAACATTGTGCGCCAGCTTGAATTAATGGTCGGAATACCCACTGCAAAAACAGTTGAATTCAAATCAGCTGGCGGAAAGGTCAGCGACATGATAGTTGTGCCTCCAGAAAAATTAATGGTAGGGTTAAAATTAAGATCGTTGGTAACTAAAGAAGGCTGATTCGCGGCTACTCCCTGGGTTGCATTATTGCCCGACCCGCTCTGATCAGCCCAATTGCTAACATTGGTAGTCCCGGTTACTCCGGTATTGGCCTTTAGCCACATCTTAAGATTGGCATTGACTCCCCCCGGGGATTGGGAAAAGGCGTTCAACGATAAAAATACTGCCAATGTTGGCAAGAGAAAAGCTTGCCTGATTAAGGTTCTTATAACAAAAGGAGTGCGGAAAGGTAAAATTGACCTCAAAACGGAGCCCATAAGCCTGCAATATTATGAAAAAACAATCACTTAATCCCATAAAGATGAAGCAATTAGTCCCCAAAAGAGGGCTTGTATTAATCGGCTGCTTATTCCTTGCCGCTTTTTTTATTGTTTGCGGATATACCCATTTTAAGTTTGCTGGGACGTTAGTTAGTTAGTTACTTTCCATCAAACCGAACTGATATCAACCCTGCGGGCAAGTCGTTTTTTTGATTTGAATCCGGATATTCATACGTAAAATAAATCTCGTGAAATCTACCATCGGTTACCGGTTCAAATTTCATGGACAACATACCCGATTGTTGTCCTTTCTTAGGAACCGGGAAAATTCCTTTTCCGATTAATTTTCCATCCGGAGCATCAAGGTGAGCCTGCAAGGAATAGCCCATTTTCATTTCACCTTTCCATCCCATCGCAACATGGACAGAATTTACTTCAGTCAAATCAATATCGCCTAGCGCAAACCATCCCCTGACTGGAGGCGAAAGCAAAACGACCGTTCCGTTGTAGGTGATTTTTGTAAATCCTTCCAGTTTTATTTTTCCACTGAATGACACCGTGTTATGGGGCAAAGTAACCGTGGTCGTTCCGGTCAATGCCTTTATGTTATCGCCACCTTTGTCAGTATAACTGGCGGTGATCACCAATGTATTTTTTTGATTTGGACTGCTTTCCGGTTTGATGATTCCGGATGCGGGCAGGGATTTTTTGATGGCTGCGCTTTCAGCGAGTGATAATATCCACGATACAATTTGCTGCACATCTCCCGTGAGTAGATTGGGGTGCTTGGGCATTGTGACTTCACCCCAGACACCGTTTCCGCCTTCCATGATCTTGGTGAGTAAATAACCGGGCGCCTTTTTATCGTTCTTGTATTTCTGTGACACTTGCAAAAATGAAGGACCAATGGATTTCTCTGACTCTTTGTGGCAAGTCTTGCAATCAGAAGAGAGCATAATCGTCTTGCCGTTGATCTTTAGCGCCGTTTCTTCCTGATGTCCATTTACAACAGCTGCTTTATCAAAGCCTTCCAAATAATCTATAGAAACAAAAATATGGGACGGGTCAATCTTTTCGGCACCATTCTCATCGGTCACCGATACCGTGTAGGGTAAGGGCACACCCGGAATATAGAAAGACTTATTCCCGGAAAGGGCAATGGTTACTTTCGGTCTTTCATTGCCGGCATACACCACGACCGGAACACTTTTCGAAGATGCGTTCTTGCTATCCCTGGCCTCGACTGAAATCCTGAATTCACCTGCCAAATTGTAGGTATGTTCGATTTCCGGTACGGTAGTTTCTTTGACTGTATTATCACCAAAATCCCACAAATAAGTAATCGCATCTTTTTCCCGATCATTGGCCGTGACCGTGGCCCTGATTTTGAATGGAAGTATTCCCGAAGTTTTGTCTACTTTAAATGCCGCCATCACCGGAGGGCGATTACCGCCGTTATAATCAATTCTTGCCAGTCCGGAATCGGGGTTTTTAGTGAACCAGCCGCTTCCATATTCCAATAAATATATTTTGCCATCAGGGCCCAGTTCCATATCGATCAATGAATTGACTTTGACCAAAGGAGCAAAGGGCTCCATTTTATTAAAGTCGCCATTTTCAAACAAGCTGACTGCTTTCATCCAGCCGCGAATCCATTCATAAAAGATCACCTTGCCATTGTAGTAATCAGGGAGACCGTTTGCACCCGGAACCATATCAGAATAATAAACCGGGCCAGCCATCGCAGTTCTTCCTCCGGCACCGACTTGGGGAAAATCCTGTGACTTACTGTATGGATACCAGATCATGGCAGGTTGCGCTTTCGGCAGGTCATTCAGCCCTGTATTGTTTCTTGAGTTATTAATCGGCTTTTCCGGGTCGAACAACGGACCACTTTTCCCGGTTTCATAATCATATTGGTGGTAAGCTAAATTATCTCCCACAAAAAGTGGCCAGCCAAAGTTACCGGCCTCGCGCGCCTGATTCATTTCGTCATATCCACGAGGTCCTCGTGTGAACAAGCTATCAGCCGATGCATCCGGGCCTACATCACCCCAGTACAAATAACCCTTTTTCGGATCAACGGAAATCCGGTAAGGATTGCGATGTCCCATCGTATAAATTTCCGGTCTGGTTTTTTCTGTCCCTTTCTCAAAAAGATTCCCCTCCGGTATTTCGTAGGTTGCATCATCATTAATTCTAATCCGCAATATTTTACCGCGTAAATCATTGGTATTGCCAGAGGACCTGCGCGCATCATATTGCTGGTGCCCGGGTAGGTCATTCAAAGGTGCATAGCCGTGGTTGACAAACTTTGAGCCTCCCTCATCAAAAGGTGTTGAATTGTCACCCGTAGACAAATACAATGTCCGGTCCGGACCAAACGCAATCGAACCTCCAGTGTGACAGCATATCTCGCGTTGTGATTTCACTTCCAGGATTACTTTCTCAGAAGCATTATCAAAAATATCGTTCTTGAAAGTGAACCGTGAAAGCCGGTTAACAGAACTGTCCGCGGGACTGTAGTAAACATATACCCAGTTGTTTTTTCCAAAGTCCGGATCCTTTTGCAGGCCAAGCAATCCTTCCTCCACATTCACACCTCCAACGGATGTTTTAAAGTAAACATTGAGGAAGCCCACCTGGCTGACTTTTTTAGAGTCGTTTTTATAAAGCATAATCTCGCCACGCCTTTGCACAACCAGAACGTCAAGATTTGGGAGAACGGCCATTTCTGTTGGCTCGAGAAACTCGCCTTGCGATAATTGGGTTTTTGAAAACCGATCTTCATCCGGGGGCAACTGGCTTTTTGCTTTTGTGTAGTCCAATTCAAGATTTTCTCCAATCGCATACTTAATTCCTCCTAATAAATGATTCAGGTATTTTTCCTCCGTATAGCTTTCCTCGGTATGGCCGAGCTCGGTGTAGAATGATCTTCCGCCGTCGTATTCATGATACCAACTCATGGGGTGAAATTTCCCATTGACACCACCCTGATAGGAGGTTTCATCGATGGTAATGAGCACGTGAACATTCGGATTGACTTTCTTAAAATTATAGAGCTCATCCTTTCGCTGCCAGAGCGTATCGGTAAAGAAATCCGTTGCGCCAAAAGTTTTGTCTTTAATAATAAACTTTGCGTCCTGGGTGGCGGGGTGGCTCTTGAAGTAAGCGCCCACCAATCGCCCATACCAATTCCAATCATACTCCGTATCTGTGGCAGCGTGCACGCCTACGAAACCACCACCGGATTGAATGTACCGCTCAAATACAGCCTCTTGTTTGTAATCCAATACATCGCCGGTTGTGTTCAGAAAGATTATGGCAGAATATTTCTTAAGTGAATCACCGCTGAAACTTGTTGAAATTGTTGTGGTGTCTACATCAAAATCATTTTCAATCCCGAGTTTTTTAATGGCTTCAATCCCGTTGGGAATCGAGGCGTGTTTGTAACCCGCCGTTTTGGAAAATACCAAAATCAGTGGCTTACCTTGTCTTTTGTGATTGCATGATGTGAGCAGGATGGAAGTGAATACGACGATCAGGAGAAACACTTTTTTCATAAGAATATTTTGGCGCGGACAAGGTAAAACAATTATTGAAAACCGGGAAGTAAAAATCCGTAGTTTCTAGAGTGCATTAAATCATTCCTATACGTCATTCCTATTGTAATAAATGCTATCCTTGCGCTAGTCTTTTGTGTCCGTGTATTCTGGCTTCGAACAACGACTATTCCCTGGCCTGACGCTATTGGGAAATCGAGCATTTTAAAGTACAACTTTCTGTTCTGA
Source organism: Bacteroidia bacterium (assembly GCA_043785125.1). Classification (GTDB taxonomy): domain Bacteria; phylum Bacteroidota; class Bacteroidia; order Cytophagales; family Cyclobacteriaceae; genus ELB16-189. Next base: position 36,608 of record JAYVXP010000109.1, on the reverse strand, counting down.
TGTCAAGATTGTTTTAATGGCACACAATTTGACCATTGGTTTGAGTCTAAATGCCATTCATGAGAAATCTTTTTCGGTACAATCCTATTTTGCCATCTATCTTGATTTTCTTTTTTTCAGGCTATGCCAACGCTCAAACCGAAGCTGACAAATTCATTTCAGACACAACTGCATTAACAAGAACCCGCGAGTTTGAAGTCCTTCTAGAAACCCTGAGGGAAAAATATTCAATTCCATCCATTTCAGCGGGAGTTGTAAAAAACAAAATAGTGATTTGGAAAAAGGGTTTTGGATACGCCGATATAGAAAATAAAATAGTGCCCGACGAAAATACGATTTATCATTTGGCTTCCATAACAAAAACTTTTGGTTCCATCATTTTGATGCAGTTAGTCGAGCAAGAAAAAGTAAAATTAGCCGATCCGGTTACCCAATACAATATCCACCTGGGTGCCCGATGGAATGACGACCCGCGCATTCATGTGAAACACCTGTTAACCCATACTGCCCAAGGTAATAGTTTCAATGGCTTTAAGCCGGGATACACCTTTCGATACAATGGTGATTATTATAGTCAAATAGGAAAAGTAATCGGCAAAGCTTCAGGAAATACTTTTGCTGAACTGGTCGTGGATCACATTATCATTCCACTTCGATTGTCTCACACAGGACCCACGGTGGACGACAGTGTCAATTTCAATTTGACCGGCTACGACGCTGCGTCGTTTAGAAAGGCCTTAGCAAAACCATATGATTACGACAAGCGGAAACAGAAAATTGTTTCCATTCCCTACCCGATTCACTTCAGCCCAGCGGCGGGACTAATGTCCTGCGTGACAGACCTTGCGACCTATTCCAATGCAATTGATGATAAAATGTTTCTGTCCTCTTCAACATGGGAGCAGATATTCACACCGACTGTTACAAAAAGGGGTAAGGTGCTTCCCTACGGATTGGGTTGGTTCGTCCGGTCCTATAAAGGGGTTAAGTATGTTTGGCATACTGGTTGGTGGCAAGGTTCGTCATCACTTATTATTAAGGTGCCAGAAAAGAATCTGACCTTTATCGTACTCGCCAATTCCCAGGATCTGAGTCGTCCTTTTTATGCCAGGCTGCCGATATACTTCAGGAGATCGCTCAATAAAAACCTGAGAGCTTCAGCCTTTGCACGGGCATTTATTCAATATTTTGTTGAACAGCAAGAATCGCAAAACTCATTGACTCCCAAGCTAAAAAATTAACCTATTTTCTATTCAGTCCCAATATTCCGCTCGTTCGTCGACGCGTTTCCTCCACTTGCTTTTCGTTCTTCGATAAAGACAAACCAAATGAAGGCGACATTTCTTTCAACTTACTTTGCCAGACTTCCGACTGACTTTCTTTTTTGAAACACCGCGAAAGCAGGCCCATCATTACTGAAGCTGCCGTCGAGGCCCCTGGCGATGCACCTAACAACGCAGCTACGGTTCCATCTTCTGAAATCACTACTTCCGTTCCGAATTCCAGAACACCTCCTTCTTCTTTATCTTTCTTGATTACCTGGACACGCTGTCCGGCTTCTTTCAACTCCCAATCCTCCAGCTTGGCGTCTGGAACATATTCCTGAAGCGCAACCAGCCGGTCTTCCGGGGAGAGGCGTAATTGTTCAATCAAGTATTTGGTGAGCGGCAAGTTCTTAAGTCCGGCAAAAATCATCGGAATGGCGTTGTCCATTTTAATGGATTTCGGTAGATCCATCAACGATCCATTCTTGAGAAATTTAGTAGAGAAGCCGGCAAACGGGCCGAAAAGCAATTCTTTATTTCCATCGATGATCCGTGTGTCAATGTGCGGCACCGACATGGGGGGAGCGCCCACACTGGCTTTTCCATATACCTTTGCCTGGTGGTCTTGGATCAGTTCATCGTTAAGGCACTTTAACCACAGGCCGCTCACCGGAAACCCACCATATCCATCTCGCTCTTTGATCTCCGCTTTTTTGAGCAGGTGCAAGGTGGCCCCGCCTGCACCGATGAAAACAAACTTGGTGTTCACCGAACCCTTCTGATCACTCAGGAGGTTTCTGACTTTTACGTCCCATCCTCCCTTGCCATCGGGATCCAGGTCCAGCGCTTCGACTTCGAAATGAATGGTCACGCCCGGCATTTTACTTAGTTGACTAAACATGCTACGGGTAAGTGTCCCGAAGTTGACATCGGTTCCGATTTCCATCCGCGTTGCAGCGATCGGCTGGTCCGGCGTGCGACCCCGCATGACGATCGGTGCCCACGCCTCAATCTGGTCACGATCTTCCGACCATTTCATGTCTTTAAAGAGCGGACTCCCCTGAAGTGCAATGTAACGGGTTTTTAAAAAATTGACATTGGCTTCGCCCCAAACAAAACTCATGTGGGGGACAGACGAGATGAATTCCTCAGGATTTGGTAAATACTTTTGTTGTACCAGATAGGCCCAGAATTCCCGCGACACCTCAAAGGATTCAGCAATTTTGATCGCTTTGGAAATATCAACTGAGCCATCAGTCTTTTGCGGTGTGTAGTTAAGTTCGCAAAAAGCTGAATGACCTGTGCCAGCATTGTTCCAGGCATCTGAGCTTTCTGTGCCTGCCTCATCCAGGCGTTCGAAAATCTGGATGGTCATATTCGGGTTGAGCTCCTTGAGAATCATCCCAAGGGTTCCACTCATTATACCCGCCCCCATCAAAACCACATCGGTTTGCTGAACGAGCGGTTTAATCGTTTTTGTCATGATGATTGATTAGCGCTTCAATTTAATGCAACCAACGACCTTCCCAAAATGGCAGGAATATTTGCTAACGTGAGTAGCTCCGGATACGTGGGGATTGCGATTCAAATAAAATGGTTAATGATTAATATTTCAAAATTTCATTCAGCGTTTTTATCGTGAGCGCAAGTTCGGCCGGCTCAACGCTACCCGTAGGTTTCAGCCCGGGATTGTCTTTGTATTTTTTGATTTTGGTTGTAAGCGGCGCTACGATCACAAGTATTTTTACATATCATAAATAATCATAAATTAATATATAAATATTTTTCATATTTACAATATATGAAAATTATGTACACGAACCATCCCTGTCAAAAAAGGGCGTAAATTAAAATCCGTTAGCTGATTCACATGAGAAATGCTTTTCAATTGATCGGAACTCTCCTCGGATGGCTGGCGGTCGGACTTCAATTCTATCTGATCATGAACAACCGGGTGGCCTCTGTCGTCGAGACCACCATTCGGTTTTTTAGTTTTTTCACCATTCTCACCAATACACTGGTGGCGATTTGCTTTACTATTCTTTTCACAAAACCCGGGTCTGCTTTGGGGAAATTTTTCTCCAAACCAAAAACATTGGCAGCGATTGCCGTTTACATCACCGTCGTGGGCCTGGTGTATAATATCATTTTAAGGTTTACCTGGAATCCTGAAGGGCTACAGTTTTTAGTGGATGAGGCACTCCACACAGCTATTCCTATTTGGTTTATACTGTATTGGTTGTTCTTTGCTCCTAAAGCCGAATTGCAATGGAAACATGCTTTTTTCTGGCTTGCCTTTCCTTTCGTTTACATTCTCTTTATATTATTTCGTGGATCCCTGTCCGGGTTCTACCCTTATCCATTTATTGATGTCCATTCTATCGGATACCAAAAGGTGATTCTTAACAGTTTCTTTTTGTTTCTTGCTTTTTTGCTGCTTTCGTTTTTTCTGGTAGCTGTTGGAAAAAGGATGGAGAAACAAAAATCGAGAATCAAATGATTTTTGCTGCATCGGTACCAATGGATAATGCAACAATCGTGATCATTCCGGCCACGACCGCTCCGATACTTTTGAACGTGTCGTTATTCATTTATTTTTTTATTCTCTTAACGCTTTCCGGCATCGGGTGCCGGTTTCTTAGCCGATGGCAACGGGACGCATAGCGTAATATCCGGTGATATTAATTTATCTGCAACCACTACAGACCGCACGGGAGTTCTCTTGTTTCCCACCACCGGATTCTTTTCAAAAAATCCAAACGGCATGAGCGAGAACCCGATCGTGTGTACATTCATGATCGGCCAGTCTTCCGGGCGGACCATATGGGTAACGCCCAGATTGTACCACAGTACAACATCTTTTCCCAGCAAACTTTCATTGTCACTTACCATGGCAGGCAAGCCATCCTTTATCGCACGGGTGTTGGGATAATCTCCAGCAGGGTAGGATTCGTTTTCCTTGTACGCTGTTACCCACAAATGACTTTCAAGGAAGTCGGCCATCTTGCGGGGGCCCGATCCGATTGCGGCAAAAGGTGATGCGTTCTGGCCAGGCATGAGGACATAACTTTTCTGTTGACCCAGCGCATTCACCGATTTCGAATCGGCAATCATCCAATGGCGGTTGGTTCCCACATTCAAATTGCGCTGCCCATCCGATTCATTTTTTATCAACGACATCTGTTTTACAAATGCATTGTTCCATGGATTTTTATCATCTGCCGGAACCGCAACGGTATTCATCTCCTCCACCATGTTTTCAGTTCCGTCCACATCCATATCCAAACGGAAAGTGAAGAAATGCTGGTGGTTGGTTGCCTCCACATGCGGTGCAACAAGGGTTCCATAATAATTACCGTTGTAGGTTTCGTCTGCCCCGCCCGGCAAATCCGTAGTGCGATTTACGCCTTTGATCCCCACCACACCGGTCAACTCGACTTTCAAATCAATGGTCCCGTCTTCATGGAAAATCCATTTAAAACCGTAATCGTAATTCCAGACTTTGGTAAAATATTTTACCGCCAGGTTACGACTTCCCAAAGCAAATTTTCCGTGACGCGTTAATGGGCCCGCGTATTCCTCATACACGGCTACCACGCTATCAATTTGTTTTGGCTCGCCCGATTCATCATGAAAAATGCCTGGCAGGAATGTTGAGTTTTCCGGAACATCGGCACCAACTTTCATTCCGCCCATTGAACGGATGTAAGCCTGACCCATCCGGTAAGCTCCGACATCAAAATAATTCCAGGCTGCGTGAGTAAGATCGGTGGAACCATAAGGAACATACATCTCAGCAACAGAAGCACGATAGAGCACAGGACGCATCACCCCGTTGTCATTAAACTTTACATCGTAGAGAATAAGGCCTTCGCGGTTATCCATGCCCAGCCTGAATGACCAGCTTTTGTCTTTTACCTGAAATCCTTCAATGGTAAAGCTATTTCCTTCTGGCTGCGAGATCTTTAATGGTTTGGATTCGGGTATCAATAGTTTCGTGGCATCCGTTTCAAAATAGCCGATGTCTTCCGGTTTGTAAAAAGTCTTGCCTCCATCGTCCAACACCTTCAGGACTTTCATGGCAGTCATATCGACATAGGCTACGAGACCATCGATCAACAGTTCATGGTATTTCATATTGGTGTATTGTGGTGTGCAGATAAATTCACGATGATCGGGTGGTGCGATGCCCATATCTCCCGCAAACACGAATGACGTTTTGATGGAGTCAGGATGAATGCCTCTTTTTTTAAGTCCGGCCAGCCATAATGAATCTTTCTTAAGAATTTCGTCGGTGAGCGAGTCGGCGGCAAATCCACCTGCCGTGACGCCGGGGATAAGGGTAAATGAAATGATTTTTCTGGTGGTCAGATCAACCAAGGCTTCAAAAGTTTTATTGTTGGGGCGGTCATAGACGACGGCAAAGGCTTCCCGACGGAAAGGATCACCTGATTTATACTTCAACATTTCCACTTTCGGTGGCTCTTGTAAGTTGATAACATAAAAAAGAAAAGTGGTGTCGATCTTTCCCGCTTCCAGCAAACTTTGTTTCACCTGCTTAATTTCATCCATACTGAGCGGGTTGAACGGATGCTGAAATGAAGAAAGTCTGGACGAAGCTGCTTTGCTTTCATTTGGCTTTTTTTCTGAACAGCGCACCGCAAATAAGACCATGATCAGTCCAGCCGTCAGTAAGATCCAGTCGGCCGTATTAGTTTTTATTTTCATAGGAATGTTAAATACTTTACAAGAGTTCATAATTTATATGAACACATCTGCCATCGGTACCCAAATTAAATCATAATTGTCCCATAAGTCCCGGAAAATTCCGATGACCTGCATTTTATTGTACGCAATCGTCAACTGGCTGGATTGTTTCGTGTATTTTTCTTTTGCGTGCTTATGCACACGCTAAAGTCCTGCCATCTCAAACCATTCCGGTTTCTTTTCCACGGTATTGTACAGCGTGGAGAACGCCCACATTTCCCGACCTTGCAGCCAAACAAATTTGTCGTCAAACACATTTCCAAAGGGTCGAGACAACTGTAGTACCCACCCAGCTCACGATCCCTGCTGTGGCGGAGCCAAAAAGGCACAATGTTTTCCAGCAGCTCGGCTTTATATTGCTCAGCGTAATGCTGCATTATGCTTTAAGCGCATTAGAAGTGGTATCTGCCATGTGGTCTTCCTATCCCTTCCTCACCAGTTGTTGTTCAATCTCCTCCAGAGATCTCCCTCGTGTCTCCGGGATATTCACCTTGACCCAGATGAAATAAATAAGGCATATCGCAGCGTGAATGGCAAAAGTGTATTGCAATCCAAACAAATTCTTCATGATGGGGAACGACGCGGTGGTAAAAAAATTGGCAATCCACAAACATAATGTGGCCAGCGCCATCGCATTGCTCCTGATGCGATTGGGAAATATCTCGGATAAAATAACCCAGGTCACCGGACCCAGGGTGGCGGCATAAACGGCAATGAAAATCAGGACGAAAACGAGGGTCACATATCCGTTTGCTTCGGCATAAAATGAAAACGCCAACGCGGATGCATCCAGTGCTGCCAGGATAGATCCATACAACAACAACTTTCTGCGACCAACCCGTTCAATAAAATGAATCGCAACAAAGGTGAAGACAAAATTGGTCGCGCCGATAATGACCGATTGCAGGAATGCTTGCTCCGCACCCAATCCTGCCTGCTGAAAAATAACCGGAGCATAAGAGAATAAAGAATTTTCTCCAACGGCCTGTGAAAAGATAGCCACGATGGCTCCGATAGCAACGATATGTCGCACATCGGCTTTGAATATGTCTTTAATGCTTCCTGTTACATCCAGTAAAAAGCTTTTCTCAATCATGGAAGACTCGGCCTTCGCATAGTCGTTTCCGCCAATTTTAGAAAGTACTTGCAGGGCCGCGCCCATTCTGTTTTTTTTAACCAGCCAACGCGGACTCTCGGGAACAAAAAACAGACCAATAAAAAATAACAATGCCGGAATGGTCTGTGAAGAGAACATCCAACGCCAATTGTTTTCCCCGGTATTCAACAGTAAATAATCGGATAAATATGCGAGCAGCAAACCCGTCACAATTGCCAGTTGATAAAATGTAACCAGCTTGCCACGAATGAAGGCAGGCGCAACTTCAGCGATGTACATAGGACAAACCAGAGCGGCCACACCAACTGCTATTCCGCTGACCAATCTCGCGATGATGAACGCATCAAAATTGGGGGCCCAGCCAGTGGCAACTCCCGTAATGGCAAATAGGAAAGAACAGATAAGCAAAGATTTTTTTCGTCCAATGGCATTGCTCAATTTCCCAGCCAGCAATGCTCCCGCGGCGGCACCCAGGTTGATGCATCCCACTGCCCATCCGGTACTGGTTTCATTCAGTCCGAAATAATGGGTAAAAAAAGGAACCGTTCCGGAAATGATGACCATATCAAATCCAAACAAAATGCCACCCAAGGCTACCACTGCACAAATGGCGTGAAGATAGGTTTGGTTATAGGTTCTTCCTGATAGTAGGTCCTTTGCTGCTATTGTCTCAATAAAAATGGCCATCCCGGATACGGTGTGGATTCAAATTGTAAAATTGATTACTTCAAAAACGGAACTTCTTCAGGATTTTATGTCTGACTCCCAGCCCGTTTCTTTCAGCGCGAGGTCATTTTCTTTTTTCAAAAAATCGGCATTGGATAACGACTCCGCTTTCCAGTTCACGATGGCTTCGTCAGGAACAATTTCCACTGGCGTTTGCCACGAAGAAGATGTTTCATTGTACGCTAGATTAGATTGTGATGAATAGACCGATATCACTGACCAACGCGGGTAGTCGGACAAATTGGCCTCGGAGCGGTGGAGTAAATTGCTATGAAAAAACAATGCATCGCCCGGTTCCAATTCGGCATATACCCGTTCCATGGTTTTTAAGGCATTGTCCACCATCACCAAGTCAGCACCGACTTGTTCACCGGCAAAACCATGGTTGATCCTTCCCAATTTATGCGAACCTTTAATTACTTGTAAACATCCATTCTCCTTGTTCGCCTTGGTTAACCCAACCATTACACTGATCAATTGATCCGGAAACATGAATTGATTTTTATACCAATAGCCATAGTCCTGGTGCCATTCCCATGCGCCTCCAATCCTGGGTTCTTTCTGCATCAATTTTGAATGGAAATGACAAACGGGTGCATCGCTATCAAGCAGTTGGGCTACAGAATAAACCATTCTTTCACTTCGGGTCAAATAACTAAACACATCGGTTCCGGGAGTGTACCACAAAGACAATTTTGATTTCTTGCCAAATTTGTCGTCCACTTCAATCGCGTTCTTGCGCATCGCATCGTCTTGCAATGCAACGCCGTACAATCGGTCGATTTCCTGAGCACTACAGAATTTCGTGATCAGGATATATCCATCCCGGTGGTAATCCCTGATCTGATCGGGAGATAGTTTTCCAGTGGCCATACGATTTTTTTGCATGATATTTAGAGTCTACATGAAATCACTTCCCAGATCAATTATTGTCAATAAAAATACCATTATAACTTCACTTTGATAACACGCAATCTATAAATAACGACGGTTATTTATTTATGTGCCTCAACGAATTGATTTACAGCGCCCACGAACAAATCCGGTTCTTCGTAAAAGCCAACGTGGCCAGAATTCATCAAAGTTGTTATTCCTTTTTGCGATACAGGGGTTCCCAGGGCATTCAACGCCTGCGCAGCCATGGGATAAGGAATAACACCATCAAATTTTCCCCATATCATCAGCGTCGGCACAGTAATGTTTTTCATTTTTAGCGTCAAATCAATATCAGAAATGATAAATGTTTTCAGTACATGATTATAATTGGTCAACGCCATGGCATCGTCTGCCGGAGAATTGAAGACATAGTCAAAAGCAAATCCCGAATAAATGGTGGGTTTTCGTTTGACCGAGGGATCATGAACATACCCATTTGCTTTTTCAAGAAAGGCATAGTGTTCCAACTGGTCAGAAGTAAAGTTGGGGTTCCGGGCATACCATCCGAGTGCGTATTTCCAAAAATCAACATCCACATTGTTGTTGATTCGGTTTTGAGCGTAAGAAGTTATCCAATCCAATGAAAGGCTGTCTGCCTTTGGGTTGTTGTGAGCACCATCCACTTCGATCCAACCTTTAACCTTATCCTGGCGAGTTCCGTCAGCGAGATAAGCAGTTCCCAAACAACCGCCAAAACTGTGGCCCATTAGAAATATTTCAGGGTTATGGTATCGGTAGCGCACGAGATTGATTACCTGATCGAGGTCTTCAACAAACTGATCCAAAGTAAAAAGACTATTCGGGCTGTCACCTTGCGATGAACCTGATCCCCGCTGATCCCAATAAACGACGGCATACAAATTCTCGAGGTGGTCGAAGGCAGGAAGGCCAATCTTCTGAAATGCCGTTCCGCCAGGTCCACCGTGGACAAAAAGAATAAATATACCAGCGCTTTTGTTGCCTCGCACCAACACCGGCATCTTGGCTCCCTTGTTAATGAGAAAGAAAAAATCGCCCTCATTGTTACCCTCTTTGCAGGAAACAACCGACAATAAGAAAATCATGAAAAAGAACTTCTTCATTTTTTCAATTTGAATAATAATCCAACTTCCAAAGCATACTGCACCAACGAAACCTGATTGAAAGGAATCTGCCAAAAAATCATAGGCCTGGCGAATAGCACCACGGGACACTTTCCCTTGTCGATGTGATAGCTCAAACCAAAACTTACTGAAGGCATGAAATGCGGATTGCCCAGATCGTGCGTTTTTTGTATCTGACCTGAAGCGTTTACATAATAGGCATCGCCGCCATTCAGAAAAGAGTGCAGGTAACCGATGCCTAAAAAATGTTCAAAACTGAGGTGCTTGCCCAAACGAAACCGCTGACCGGATTGAACCATCATAAACACCCCCGTATGGTTGCGGTAGTGAAAGTAAGCTCCTACTTTGGCTCCCAGCAGAAGTTGAAAATTGTTGTTGGCCAACAATTGCTTTTCGTAATTCAAAGTGAAGCCCGGATAAAGCCCTCCTTCACTGAAGTAACTCAGCCCTATGCGTTGAACCTGCACTGAATCCACTTGGGCTAAAACCATCCCCGAAGTGAACAAAAAAAAGAGGGTGACGATGTGCTTTGGCATTTAGAAAATTTGCTAATTCGATAATTCTAATCTGCCCGCTCAATGGCCTCGGTAATCGAGCTCACGATATCATCAAGTTTTTTTGTAGAATCCTCTAGATGAACGACAATACCCTTTCCTTCTTCATCCAGCCTGACGGTCCTGAAAAGGTTTAACAGACCCAGGATGCTCGCAACCGGAGCGCGGAGTTTGTGGGCATTGATGAATGCGTACTCTTCCAGCGCTTTGTTTTTCCGCTCCAATTCAATGGTGCGATCGCGTACCAGCATTTCCAGGTTTTCGTTAATGCTTCGTATCTCCTCGGCCTGAATTTGAATCGCCCGGTAACTGTTGTTCAAGGCAAGCCGCGATTTTATTTCCTTGCTGAAAAGATCATACCGGGTGCGGATCAAAACAATCATGAACACAGACACCGCCCCAAGGAGCAATCCGCCTTTCACAAAGAATTGGCTCACGTCCAGGTTCGGGTTGAGCACGACAAAAAAGGCCGTAGCTGTGGCCGAAACCGAAACAATCACAACGGAATAAATCCAGTCCCACAAAATAAACATCGAAGCACCAACAAAGAGAGCCGTATAGTTCAGATTTTGACCGACTAAATCCCCGTTACCGATAAAGCTGTAGATCAGTGCATTTTGAAAAGAAATGAGCAGGAAAGTAACTGCAATGTTGACCCGCGACGGAAAGCCATATTTTTTTCGCACCGCAAACATAACCAACGTAATGAGCGAAACCCCAACACGGATAGCCAGCAACAATTTCCAGTTGTCCCGGACATTATAATAATCAGTGATGGCAAAAACGGGATTGAATAGGGTGGCCACCCACAGCACTTTCATATGGTAGTCAAACGAAGTTTTCTCGAGCTCTCCTCTCCACGCATCTTGCGAGATACCCGAAATCAGATCGTTGTAACTTGGAATGGAATCACGCATTGGCGAAACAGGTTGCAAAGGCTATACCAAGTATATACGAAATCAACGGATAGCCAGAATTTAGAATTTCGATCTCTGAAGGTTCTAATATAGAAAGCAGATTCCAAAGTTTTTGATGATATTACATGACGAATTATTAATTTCATTCAAAACATCAACAAAATGATAAAAACGCTCGCCTTTATTTTAGGCTTCGGACTGAGTTTCAGCCTGTCAGCACAATCAACAGAGGAAAAAGAAGTGGTAGTCGCAGTGGAGACCCTTCGAAAAGCCATGATTGATCCCACCAAAACAACACTGGAAAGTTTTGTGGCCGATGAATTAAGTTATGGACATTCCAATGGTTTGGTGGAGGACAAAGCGACTTTTGTTGAATCCCTGGTAAGTGGGAAAACTGATTTTGTCACCATTGATCTATCCGAACAGACCATCCGGATCGTGGGGTCAATCGCCATTGTCCGAAATAAATTTTTGGGAGAATTGAATCGCAGCGGCGCGATGGCCTCTGTCAATATTATGGTGCTCATGATTTGGAACAAGCAGCAAGGAAAATGGAAATTGCTTGCCCGGCAAGGGTTTAAACTTCCGGAAAAAAAATGATCGGCTACATTAGGATAGCAATTGCCAGTAACCTTAACCCATAATCAGAACTCACCACCGATGATGAATCCCAGCCGGATGACCAAATGGTAGAAACACAAAGTGGATTGCGCCAGAAAATCCAAAAGGATGACCTCATCTCGAAAGCGAGTAGCATGGCAAATGGTGAATGAATAAAAAATGTTTATCCGGTGTTAACAAAGTGATTGGAACTCCCTTGAATTAAAGGGAAATAGAAAAATAAAGCAGAACGAAGATATGCGCATAAGGTGTGGTATCAGGGATTGATCACGTTGTTGATTTTGAATCAGCATAAACATGTTGTATTGCTACGCTGGCAATTCTTTCATCCTCTTCCTCCGACAGGCCGCTGACGCCGATCCCTCCGATCACGATGGCATTCTGAACAATGGGAACGCCTCCGCCGAATCCCGTGATTCCCATGTCACCCCAAAAAGCCGGCGGTCTGTTTTTTTGCAGCATAAATTCACCCATTTCGCGTGTGGATTTTCTGTCACGTGCTGCCGTATAGGCTTTATTCTGGGCGATAACAGAGGCTGCCGCGCTGGCCCCATCCATCCGCAGAAAGGCGATTAGTTCGCCCTCCGGGCCACAAACCGCAATGGCCACGTGCCTATTTATTTTTTCTGTTTCGATGACGACCATTTCAATCAATTGGATCGCTTCTTTGAAGCTGGGTTTCATAACGTGATGCATAATCAATTCCTGTTTATCAATTTGGCGCTAATCTATTTCCAATCAAAATTCCCTACTGCTTTCCAGATATCTTTTTTGTTACCATCTTTCTCTGCCCCAAAGAAACAATCGAAAGCAATCTTGTCAACACCTCAAAGATTTCCTTCAGAGTTACCTCCTTTTCATTTTTCCATTGTCTTTCCAATTTTCTCAATACTATGCTTTCGCCACTACTGATCTGGTTATTACCATGAACAGCGCTCAACAGACTCAAGCTGGTGCACGAGTCCTGAAAGTCACCCAGTAATTTGGTCATCAAATTGATATCTTCCTGACTGAACAACATGGATGAAGGGATTTTTCCAGTCTTCTTTTCCTTCATAAATGGCCATGTATATAAAATGTCTTTTAGTGATTTCCTGATCGAATGCAAGGATTCATCTGAGGGGGGAAAAAAATCTATTAGCGCCCGGAGCGTCTCAAAGGTTTTGCTGGCAAATCCTCCAATGGTTTTTCTACCGAGTTTAACCGGCAATATCTTCAAGAGTTTTTGCATTCCCTTTTTGAACGGTCTTTTCCCTTCTATCAACTTCCTTGCCTCAACTATTTTGTTATCAATCTGGTGAGCAATCAAGTCCAAATAATTTTTCAGCAAGACGGGAAATGGTTTCCCTAATGACCTATTAATACGCTCCTGTTGAATTTGAAGACTGCGGATAACCCCAATGATTCTATAAAATTGATGTAACCTCCTTGGAAGCTTCAGCCCACGGCACTCCTCTATTGTGGCGACCAAACGCAGGAATGCTCTGAGCGATTTTACTTCCACGCGAAACGTGTGAATGGGCCCGGCGTTAAAATGCCGGATGGTGTCATCCAAAGCGAGGTTGATTCCCGCATATTTCCTCCTGATGATCTTTGCTATTTGCGGGCGCTTCACGACTTAAGCAACTTAGCTTCGCTTTGCTAAATCATTTTTAAGAATAGTTTTCTTCTCTTCATATTCCTCCTTTGCTATTTCCCCGGAAGCAAATCGCTTTTGCAGGATATCAAGAGGGGTATCCTTTTTTCTTCGCTGTCCGGGAACGTCGTAAGGTGTTGCGAATATCCAAAAAAGCATGAGTAACCAAAAAAACCACCATGATAAGTGCATTCCCCAGAAGTGATAACCATCATAGAACATAAATCATATTTTTAATTGAAGTGATTATGACTGGAATAACTACCTATTTCAAATTTTGAATTTTCAGCAACGGCCAAATTGGTCATAATCTATTTATGACTATGCCTCCACAATCATCTTGCCCGTATTCTCACCCTTAAATAGTCCAAGTAATGCAGCCGGCAATTGATCAAACCCGTGAACAATCGTTTCCCTGAATTTTAACTTGCCTTCCTTAATCCATTGCGAAAGCTGCTGAAAGGCTTCAGGAAAAAACGTTTGGTAATCGCTGACAATAAATCCCTGCATCAGCACGCTTCGCGTCAACAACATGGGCTGAAGGCGGGGGCCCATCGGAATTTCAGAACTGTTGTACAAAGATATTTGGCCGCATAACGGTATTCTCGCATGAAAATTAATTATACTGATCACGGCATCTGATATTTCACCGCCAACACCATCAAAATAAACATCCACTCCCCTCGGGCACACTTCAGCAATCGCTTCTTTGAGTTTATCCGTCGTTTTGTAATTGATCGCATCATCAAAACCAAATTGTTCCTTTAATAATTTTACTTTTTCATCTGACCCTGCAATACCGATGACGCGACAGCCTTGAATTTTAGCAATTTGTCCAACTACTATTCCTACCGCGCCAGCAGCACCTGACACGACAACTGTTTCTCCCGCTTTTGGTTTGCCAATGTGCATTAGTCCAATGTAGGCCGTAAGGCCAGTCATACCTAATATACCCAGATAATAACTGGGCGGAGCAATGGCAGCATCTATTTTCTTTATCCTCTTTTCAGAGATTATACAGTCTTCGCGCCACGGCAATCCTCCCAACACAGTATCGCCTCTTTCAAAATTTTCCGATTTACTTTCCAAAACTTTGGCAATGACACTGCCTTCAATAGGCTGATCAATCTGAAAAGGTGGAGCATATGATTTTACATCGTTCATTCGCCCGCGCATATAGGGGTCTACCGAATAATACAAACCCTTTAGTAATACTTCCCCACGTTGTACTTGAGGTAACGCAACACTTTCTGATCTAAAATTTTCTAATCCAGGTATGCCTTCTGGTCTTGACGCTAACACGATTTGCTTGATGGTCATCGGTTCATCTTTTATTTTTTGATTCCTGGTTAAGAAAGCTGTGCACTTGAATGGCAGGTCATTGAAGCTTTCCCATTATCCTTTATCCTCCTCCAGATCACTAATGTTTATGACTTGAAAAATATTCCATCACAAAGTCATGCTGTTGCTTTTCAGTCATTTTATCTGTTTGCCTGACCTCCATTCTAATTTTTGCGAAATGATGGTCCGCTGTTAACAAATTGTGCAGTTCAACTTTAGCATTGGTCGGGCCAAAAAGAATTACATCTTCATAATTTTTTATGGCCTCACCGATTTGCCTATAGTATTTTGATTGCTGGTGCTGTTCCTGGTTGTGCATCAGAGTTTCGCTTTTTCCCAAACTGTGCTCTTTTTCACCATGGGTAAATTTTGAAACAATGATTGTTGGTTCCTCTGCGTCGCGTGTGAATTCTATCAAATGAGCATTGGAGTGATCCATCCAAATACCAAGTTTCTTTGCTGTCATGGCCATAAATGTTTGTTTAATAAATAATTAGCGGAAATATAGATCCTTTGCAAGTTACCCCCTATTCATTGACGCTAACATGTGGGGTATTCACACCTGCGGCGCGTTGTTGATTTCATTTCCGATTGAAGGAAGGCGAATCCCCGTAATTTTCTTGAACTCGCCACCCTGCTATAATGGAGTTTACATTGTCGTCCAGAGAACCCCTATTCAAAAGGATCATTGCAAGAATTGAGCCGTTAAAGCTAAAGACAAACTGTAAAAGATACCGTAGAACGTTCTCTAAAAAAAAGGCAAAATGGGTAACTTATTCCCCACATTTCTTCGCTTTCTGATAACGAAGGTAGAGGGTATTTTTCATAAATCCTTGGGAAAGTAACGGCAGAAATTTAAGCGCTATTTTTTACTGTTTGCCCTCTTAATAACTTTTATGACCTCAAACCATACTACCGCAGCGCAGCCCGTCAGCGTGCTTATAGCCACCTTATATCCGCTCAACTTCTCGAACTGAAAAAAGTGAGTTAGCTGTGGGATAAAAAGAATCATTCCGGTAAGACCCAACGTGATCAGGATGATAATCGGCACAAGGTTATTCTTATAGCGCAAGGTGGTAAATAAAGAATAGTAGAACGATCGATTCACCAGCGTCAGGAAAATATTAGCAGATAAGAGTGTCATAAATACCATGGTTCGGGTGACCGTTTCATTATACGCATGACGGACTGCGAATTGGTAGATGAGTAGTGTCCCCACGGTAATAACCAATCCTTGAATAATACTGGTACTTAACTCCCGAAAGTTGAAAAAAGTTGAAGTAAAAGGCCGCGGCTTTTGCAGCATGACATTTTTCTCCATAGGCTCATTTTCATACATGATCGAGCAGGTTGGCCCCATAATTAACTCCAGGAAAATAATATGAACGGGAGAGAAAATACCCGGATAGGCCCAACCTAACACAAGTGGAATCAACACGGTGAGAATAATGGGAATATGTATGGAGATGATGTATTGAATAGCCTTTTTCAAGTTGGCATAGATTCTTCTACCCATCGCCACGGCTTCCACCATTTTAGCAAGATCATCATCAGTAAGTATCAAGGAAGAAACTTCTTTGGCAATCTCGGTTCCTCGCTTCCCCATGGCGATACCAATGTGCGCTGTTTTAAGGGCTGGTCCGTCATTGACACCATCTCCGGTCATGGCCACAATTTGGTGGTTCGCTTTTAACGAGTTTAGGATTCTCAGTTTTGCATCCGGAAACATCCGTGTGAAAATATTGATACCCATTACCTTTTCATTCAACTCCTTCTCATTCATTTTCAGCAGGTCATCACCATCCATGGTTTGTTCCGCACCCCTGAAATTAATTTGCCTGGCAATGGTTCTTGTCGTTGCAGTATTGTCGCCAGTAATAATCTTTACGCCTATGCCTGCATCATAAAATGCTTCAAATACTTTTCCAATATTCCTTTTGGGAGGGTCGTAAAATGCAACCAATCCCCTAAATCTAAATTTGAATTCCTGTTGGCTAGCCGGAAAATTATTTCCCAACAATTCAGAAATACCCACGCCCAATACCCGAAATCCTTCATCAGCCAAAGTCTTCAATGCCACATTCAGGGTTTTCTTTTCGTCGTCACTAAGGTTGGAGACCAGCATCAAGGCCTCCGGCGCGCCCTTGGCCGCTATGATCCTGTCACCGGTGGCGTTCTCAAAAATATGCGTCATCATCGGCGGTCTTCCACTCAAAGGATATTCATGAATTATCCGGTAATTTTTCCTTTCATCCACAGCAGTCGATTTTCCGTATGCATCATGCAACGCAATCTCCATCGGGTCAAAAGGAATGGGTTCACTTGCATACATGGCCAAAGTAATCAGTTCCTTTGCGTCGCGTTGGTCACTGTCAGGCGGAAACATTTGTTTTGTAGTCCATACAAATAGTTTGGCCAAGCTCATCCGGTTTTCTGTAATCGTTCCGGTTTTATCCGTGCAGATTACGGTGGCACTCCCCAAGGCTTCAACCGTTTTGGTATGCTTTACAATGATACCCACCTTCATCAGGCGCCAGGCGCCCAGTGCCATAAACGTCGTAAAGGCAACAGGAATCTCTTCCGGTAGAATACTCATAGCTAGGGTAAGCGCCTTGAGCAAACTGTTTAACACCCCATAGGATCTGAAAAAATTAATCCCCCAGACAATAAAAAAAGCCAACAATCCCAATAAGGCCAACTTCTTTACAAAATTGGTGATCTGTTTTTGCAAAGGTGTTTCTTCATCCGGAATGGACTCAAGACTCTTTCCGATCTTACCTAGTGCTGTGCTGGATCCAATGGATTCCACCTCGCAGATGGCAAGTCCACCTGTGACAGTTGTACCCTGAAACACCTGGTTATTCTTAGCCACATTACTTTTGCTCAGAGGCAATGATTCCCCAGTGAGAATAGATTCATTGACAGCAAAATCATTGGAATGAACGATAATGCCATCTGCAGGAACAGAGGTTCCCTCTTCGATTATCATGAAATCCCCAACAACGACTTCTTCCAATTTGATTTCTATTGTCTGTCCGTTACGGATTACTTTAGACATAGGCTGTGTCAAGGTCTTCAGTGCCGCCAGCGCATTTCGGCTTCTGGATTCCTGATACATTGAAATACTGGTCATTAAAACAATGGCTGTTGTCATAAAAATGCCATTACCCATCTCACCAATGATAAAGTACAACAATGCCGCCACCAGCAGCAACAGAAGCATGGGATCCTTGAAAATACCCTTTAGCGTGGTGAGAAAGTTATTTTTATTTTTAATGATTTCGTTTCGGCCATGTTGGATACGGGAATCCAACACTTGTTGGGTGGTCAATCCATGCACATCATATCCGAAATTGGGCATCAGTAAAGAATTATTGAAAGGGCTATCCATCTTGTGGTATTACGCCAAAAAAGGCACCTTGCTAGG
This sequence comes from Bacteroidia bacterium, assembly GCA_043785125.1. GTDB lineage: Bacteria > Bacteroidota > Bacteroidia > Cytophagales > Cyclobacteriaceae > ELB16-189. The sequence continues at coordinate 18,198 of JAYVXP010000109.1, read as the reverse complement.
CGGGCCGTTCCTTTTTGGTCCAGCTTCTTATTCTTTTGATAAGTCCCGGCCCTCTTTTTCCGGTTTCAGTTTCACCGATCAGGAAGCCATAGGGTTTTAGTGATTCAATATGATCACAAACAATCTTGATCATGGCGATCATGGGAATGGCAAGAAAAATACCAGGTATGCCCCAGATCAATTCACCCAACACCAGCGCAACGATGGTGGTGAAAGGATTAATCTTAACCTGGGGGCCTAAAATAATTGGTTCTAAAACCCAACCCTGTATAAATTGTACAAATCCATAAGTACAAACAATGCCCACCAACATAGGAAGGCCAGCTCCTTGCACCGCGGCCACGGCTACGGTAAGTGTGGTTCCTGTGATATTTCCGATGAATGGAATAATTTCCAAAAGACCGCAGAGCACAGCAAAAAAAAGAGGGTTCTTAACCCCCATCAGGGTAAACCCAATACCATACATTATCCATAAGAAAACTATCATTTTTGTAAGGCCGAGTAGGTATTGCTGAGATACATGTGTGACGCGGTGAAGTACGAGTTCCATTTCTTTTCGTTGAGGAAGTGGAGTAAGCTTTAGGAGAAAATGCCCAATATGTGTCCGGTAATATAACAGTAGAAAAACATAGGCCATCACCAAAACAAAATTGGTGAAAAGCCTGGCTAAGGAACCTGCCACCATCTGCATAATGCCGGTAAGGGATGGCTGCTCGCTAGTCAATATCTGGGATTGCTTTTCAGCCGAAATGCCCAAATGATCAAATATATATTCCTGAATTCGGTTGCCCGCCTCAGATGCCCTTTGTTTTATCATGGAAAAATCATTTGTCAGCTCAGAAACTTGCCATCCAAGCAATGCACTTACACCCGCTATGCTTATTAATAAAACGAATAGACATAGCAACGCTGCAAGTCCTCGGGGTACTTCCTTTTTTTCCATCCATTTACAAAACGGTAAAAAGAGGGTTGCCAAGATCCCTCCAATACACAGCGGCATCAAAAAAGCTTTAGCAAAGTACACACCGGCCAAAACCAAAAAAATAATAAGCAGTTTCTTTATAACTGAAGTCGTACTGATGGTCATATCATTTTTTCATCGATCACCAAAATTTTTAAACCAAATACAGTCTGATCTGCAATATAGAGATTGGCGTAAGCACTTAATTTCTTATTTATCAACAATGCCAAAATAAGACCATCTATATGTCTCAAAAACAATAGAAATCATTCAATAAGGTTTTTCAAGTCAAATTTGGGCTATTGGTCCGTTTCATAAATTTCTACCGACAATAATCCTGTAAAAAATCATGCCTGATACGATCAACGTTAATGGAACCAATAACCAAACACACTTACTTAATAGAATAGTCATCACCTAAATTGCAATCATCAGTGCCCGTGGCCACATTGGCAATGTGGTTTGCAGGATACAATGTGAAAAAGGCCCCGGTCCAGGCCTTTTAGAATAGCTTTCCCTTTCGCATAAAGTCAACACCCAAGAAAATGCCTTTTGGCCATTGTTGGCAATGCTTTATTTTTTAATGTTGTGAACGCTGGACTCAATGGATATTACCTGGCTGAATTGGCCCTTTACAACAATACAATGAAAAATGGCGCATGGGGATGCACAACCGCCAAGAACCACCACTATTGGAATTTTCCGGCCTATCCCCGCGAACAAAAAGATTGTTTTTCCTTATCTGTTTTAATAAAAACATAAATGCATATAAAAATGAGAACGAAATCAAGAATTGTTTTTGTGTCGTTGAGTTTACTATTCAGCACATGTCTAATTACCAGCTCAAGTAATGCCCAAGCGGTAAAGCAAGATGTACCCTCCCTCGAAGGACGATGGGATATGGTGATCACTAAGTCCGGTAAGGAGCTTCCTTCCTGGTTGGAGGTACGTCATTCGGGTAACCATACCCTGGTTGGTCGCTTTGTCTATGCCTTTGGCAGCGCACGGCCGGTTTCAGAGATCAAGTTCAAGGATGGAAAATTTAGTTTCTCAATTCCACCGCAATGGGAGCCGGGCAACAGCAACATGGATTTTGCAGGATCGATCAAAGACTACGTTTTGACAGGCACGATGCGCTACACCGATGGTCAGGTGTACAACTGGGTAGCATCCCGGGCACCCTCACTTCGTCGTGAAAGTGATCCAGAATGGCAGAAGGCCATTGCGCTTTTTAATGGCACCAATTTAGACGGGTGGCATGCGTTGGGCGAGAACCAATGGATCGTTGAATCCGGAGTATTGAAAAGTCCAAAGTCAGGTTCAAATCTCGTGACCGACAATACTTTTATGGACTTCAAACTTCATATTGAATTCCGCTATCCCAAAGGAAGCAACAGCGGCGTCTATCTTCGTGGTCGCTATGAAGTACAGATTGCCGACAGCAAAGGTTTGGAACCCCATGATGATCAGTTTGGCGGTGTTTACGGATTCCTTCCTCCCAATGATATGGTTGCAAAAGATCCCGGGACATGGCAATCATTTGACATAACGCTGATTGGCAGAACCGTAACGGTAGTTGCAAACGGCGTGACCATCATCAGTAATCAAGTGATCCCTGGAATTACGGGAGGTGCCCTAAACAGCAAAGAAGAAGAGCCAGGCCCATTTTTGATTCAGGGAGATCATGGGCCCATTGAGTTTCGCAATATCGTTGTTACTCCGGCAAAATAGAGGTACCTCCATCGTGTACCGAGGTTTTAAACTCTTAAGAAAACCGATGATTAAGAACTTGTCTATTTTCTTCATTGTGCTGCTGATCCGTTGCACGGAATCAAAGCACAGCAATGAAACCACGGGTTTTGACTCCACCTCTTTTCAAATAAAATATGCACAAGGTTTTAAGGTCATTCATAAAGGAACCTATAAATTATTAGAGGTCACGTATCCTTTTAAGGACGCCAAATCAGGATACCTATATCTCCTGGTTCAAAAAGGAAAGCCCATTCCCGTTCACGATAGCAAGACTACCGTCATTACTATTCCCATTGCGAGCATTGTGTGTACTTCAACTACCCACATTCCATTACTGGACTATCTGGGAGAAACCGATAAACTCCTTGGATTCCCGACAACGGATTATATCAGTTCTGAAAAAATGCGACATCGCATTGACGAAGGCAAAGTGAAAGACCTGGGCATTGATAAAGGGATGAATCTCGAGCAGTTGGTCGTGTTGAGACCTTCCATGGTGATGGGCTATACGATGGGTCAGGATTTGGGTCAACTCAAAAAAATCAGGGAACTGGGAATCCCGATTGTAGTCAATGCGGAATACCTGGAAAAGCATCCTCTCGGCCGTGCGGAGTGGATCAAGTTCATGGCCTTATTCTTTAATAAAGAGAAAGAAGCCGATTCTGTTTTCCGAACAATCGAATCGGAATACTTGAAAACGCAGGAATTAGTGAGCCAGGTTTCCACAAAACCCACTGTCATGAGTGGCATTGTTTATGGGGACACCTGGTTCCTGCCCGGCGGACAAAACTATGCGTCCCGATTGCTGGAAGACGCTGGCTGTCAATATTTATGGAAAAAGAATTCCGCCAAAGGATTTCTTGAATTAAGTTTTGAATCCGTTTATGAAAAAGCAAAAAACACCGATTTGTGGATTGGCGTTGGATCTTTTGGATCGTTGGCCGAAATCAAGGCCGCGGAAGAACGATACACACGGTTCAAACCCTTTAAGGAAGGAAAAATATATACTTACAATTCACGCAAAGGAGCAAAGGGCGGAAGTGAGTTTTTGGAATTGGGTTATCTGAGACCCGATTTGATATTAAAGGATCTGGTCAAGATTGCACATCCGGAGTTACTGCCGGATTACCCATTGTATTTCTACAGTCAGCTAAAATAAATTGCGTCGATCTTGTGTACGTTCACCAAGACACTTGGCGTATCGGATCGGAGATTACCGGGTGATCTTTGCGGTTAATGATGTTGTTCAGACTCAGCTTTTATGAACAACCCATACCCATCCCATAAGGACAAAATGAAGTGGCAATCTTATTAAAGCAGCTTGATGACTTCCAATTGCAGGGATTTCTTTGAAAACATCAATTATATGCAATGGCAAAAACAACAACATCAGCAAAAGAATACCAAGCGACGCCACTGACCGGCTTCGCGGAATAAAAACCCCGATTCCCAAAGTGATTTCGGCCGCTCCTGCCAAATAATTAACCAGCGCCTTTGGTAAGAAGTCGGGAATGAAAGGACCATACATTTCCGGCTTCAGAAAGTGTGAAAACCCACCCAAAACCATAAAGGCCTAATAAAATGGTAAGCATCAATTTTATTTTTAGCATATGCTGCGAATTGATTGGCAAAAAAAAACCATCTCATTTCTGAAACGGTTTCTCATGAACTCTTTATTCTGTAACTCCCGACAAATCGGGATTCAGAATGCAGTTAACTACACCTTTATCTCCACATCCACACCACTGGGAAGTTCTAACTTCATCAGTGCATCCACCGTCTTTGCGCTGTTGGAATAAATGTCCACCAGCCGCTTGTAAGTACAGAGTTGAAATTGCTCGCGGGCTTTCTTGTTCACGTGGGGTGAACGCAGAACCGTAAACTTTTCTTTTTCAGTCGGCAGGGGAATGGGACCGCTCACCACCGCGCCGGTTGCTTTCACAGCCCGGACAATCTTTTCAGAAGACTTGTCCACTAAATTGTGGTCGTAGGACTTCAGTTTTATTCTTATTTTCTGGTTCATAGTCTCAACAAATTGGTATTCCTGTTTTCTACTTGGCTATTGCTGCGCCTTTTGTTTCATCAATTACTTTCTCTGCCAGATTCTTCGGCACGGGAGCATAATGGGAAAACGTCAATGACGCTGCTGCACGGCCTGAGGTAATGGTACGAAGATCCGTTACATACCCAAAAAGCTCCGACAAGGGAACATCGGATTTGATAACCTGTGCACCATTGCGTGTATCCATGCCTTTCATAATACCTCTGCGTCGGTTTAAATCGCCGGTTACTGAGCCCGTATATTCATCCGGGCAAACGACTTCCACGCCCATGATTGGTTCCAGCAATTGAGGTCCGCACTTTCTTGCCGCCTCTCTGAATCCAATACGCGCTGCCAATTCAAATGACAATGAGTCTGAATCGACGTCGTGATAAGAACCATGGAACAACCTTACTTTCATTGAATCGATCGGATAGCCTGCGAGCGGTCCATTTGACATCGACTGTGTAAACCCCTTTTCAATCGAAGGAATAAATTCACGGGGGATAACACCACCCACGATGTCATTTTCAAACTCTAATCCAGGCAAACCGTCTTCACGGGGACCCAGTTCAAACAGAATGTCCGCAAATTTTCCACGACCACCGGTTTGCTTCTTGTAAACTTCTTTATGTTCAATCGATTTGGTCAGCGCCTCTTTGTATGCAACCTGAGGTGCACCCTGGTTAATTTCTACTTTAAATTCACGTCTCAGACGTTCAATGATAATTTCAAGGTGAAGTTCACCCATCCCGCGAAGAATGGTCTGGCCTGTTTCACGATCGGTATTAACACGCAATGTGGGATCTTCTTCAACCAGTTTGGAAATGGCCATGCCCAGCTTATCTGCATCCACTTGCTTCTTCGGCTCAATCGCATAACCGATAACGGGTTCAGGGAACACCATGGATTCCAATACTACCTTGCGTCTTTCATCACAAAGTGTATCGCCAGTCTTAATATCCTTAAACCCAACTACCGCACCAATGTCACCTACCGGAAGCCGGTCGATTTGATTCTGCTTGTTGGCGTGCATTTGAAAAACACGTGATATCCGTTCCTTCTGTTCAGACCGGGTATTATAAACGTAAGATCCTGATTCGAGTACTCCGGAATAAGCACGAATGAAACACAAGCGGCCCACGAAAGGGTCAGTCGCAATCTTAAAGGCTAGCGCAACGAAAGGTTCTTTCTCATCAGGCTTAATTTCTACTTCCTCGTTGGTATCGGGATCAATACCGATAATCACTTCTTTATCTAACGGTGAAGGCAATAGCTCCATCACATAATCGAGCATGGTTTGTACTCCTTTGTTCTTGAACGAAGAACCACACACCATTGGAACAATGCGCATGCTGATGGTAGCCTCGCGCAATGCTTTCAATATTTCTACCTCGGTAATAGAGTTGGGATCTTCAAAATATTTTTCGATGAGCGTTTCATCTACTTCAGCCACGGCTTCGAGAAGCTTTTCACGGTATTCCTTAGCCTCCGCCAACATGTCTTCAGGAATTGGAATAACTTCATAGGTCATTCCCTTATCGGTTTCATTCCAGACAATTCCACGGTTACCCACCAAATCCACAACACCCCTGAAATTTTCTTCAGCGCCAAGCGGCAATTGAAGCGCTACGGCTTTGCTACCAAGCTTATCTTTCACTTGCTTGCATACATCCAGAAAGTCAGCACCGGCGCGATCCATCTTGTTGACAAATCCAATCCGGGCAACTTTATAATTATCCGCCAGACGCCAGTTGGTCTCCGACTGAGGCTCAACGCCATCAACAGCACTGAATAAGAAAACCAGGCCGTCCAATACACGAAGTGAACGATTTACTTCAACGGTAAAGTCAACGTGACCTGGCGTATCAATAATATTAACATGATAGTCATTACTCTTATACTTCCAGTACACGGTAGTAGCAGCAGAAGTAATAGTTATACCCCTCTCCTGCTCTTGTTCCATCCAGTCCATCGTGGCCGCACCGTCGTGGACTTCACCAATTTTGTGATTCACTCCGGAGTAATAGAGGATACGCTCAGTCGTGGTGGTTTTCCCAGCGTCGATGTGCGCAGCAATTCCAATATTTCGCGTGAATTTTAGATCTCGTGCCATGAATGAAGCTATTGTTAGAATCTGAAGTGAGAGAAAGCCTTATTTGCTTCGGCCATCCTGTGTGTATCGTCCTTTTTCTTGATGGCTGCTCCTTCGCCTTTGGATGCGGCAAGAATTTCAGCCGCCAACTTGTCCATCATTGTTTTTTCGCCGCGAGCACGGGCATAATCAATCAACCACTTAATGCTCAGGTTGACCTTTCTTTCCGGACGGATTTCCACTGGCACCTGAAAAGTGGCACCACCTACCCGACGGCTCTTTACTTCTACTGAAGGCATCACGTTGCTCATGGCACGCTTCCAGATGTCAAGACCTGGTTCACCGGCCGCCTTCTTCTCTACGATTGCAATGGCATCATAAAAAATATTGTAGGCTATACTCTTTTTGCCTTCTTCCATCATGTAGTTCACGAACTTGGTCACTAATGCGTCCTTGAACTTGGGATCGGGAAGGAGGTATCTTTTCTTTGGTTTTGACTTTCTCATGGTTGAATCAAATTATTTCTTACCCTTTGCGGCGGGAGCACCCTTCGCAGCAGCTGCAGCGCCGGCCTTAGGTCTCTTCGCACCATATTTAGATCTGCTTTGTAGCCTTCCGCTTACACCCGCGGTATCCAGTGCGCCACGGATAATGTGATAACGCACACCGGGAAGATCTTTTACGCGACCTCCGCGAATCAGCACGATGGAGTGTTCTTGAAGGTTGTGACCTTCACCAGGAATGTAAGCATTCACTTCTTTTCCGTTGGTCAATCGCACCCGGGCCACCTTCCGCATGGCAGAGTTAGGCTTCTTAGGGGTGGTGGTGTACACGCGGGTACACACCCCTCTGCGTTGAGGCGATGAATCCAAGGCGGGCGATTTTGACTTGAAGGTCAATTTCTTCCTTCCTTTTCTTACAAGCTGTTGAATGGTAGGCATTTATATTTTCTTTTAAAACCATCAAAAATTAGGACTGCAAAGGTATCTAAAGAAAAATAGGATGCAAAACCTTGTTTCAGGAATTTTGCATCCTATTTCCTCTAATCCAGCTTGTTTTTCAAGCTTCTCCGATGGTCCCACCAAAATTCATTGGGAATTTTGGGGATTCATCTGTTCGCTTTATCGGCCCAAAAGAGGCCTCATACTTCTCAATATTTTCTTTCAAGGCAAACAACAATCTTTTGGCGTGCTCCGGAGTGATCACAATCCTCGACTTAACCTTGGCTTTGGGCACTCCCGGCATCAGCCTGATGAAGTCGATCACAAACTCGCTGTTGGAGTGTGCAATCATTGCCAGATTGGAATAAATCCCTTCCGCAATCTCTTCAGAGAGTTCGATGTTGATCTGGTTCTGAGGCGGGTTCTTTTCTTCAGCCATAGCTTTACCCAGCCCCCTCTCCAATCAGAGAGGGGTAAGGGTGGTTAGATTTTTTCCTGAAGTTCCTTTTCCTTGGGCTTGGCCGGAGCAGTTGCCTCGACCAGCTTATCATACTCTTCTTCCGATCCAACGATCAGGTTGTTGAACTTGCGCTGACCTGTTCCGGCCGGGATAAGGTGACCAACAATCACATTTTCCTTTAAGCCCACCAGACGATCCGCTTTACCGCGAATGGCAGCCTCGCTCAATACCTTTGTCGTTTCCTGGAATGAAGCGGCAGACAGCCAGCTTTCAGTCTTCAATGACGCTTGTGTAATCCCTTGCAAAGTAGGTCTTGACACGGCAGACAAAGCGTCGCGCACATCCACTGTCTTTAGATCCTTGCGTTTCAAAGCAGAATTTTCATCACGAAGTTCGCGGGGTGTCACGATCTGACCCACCTTAAACCGATTCGAATCTCCTGACTCCAACACTACCTTTTTGTCCAGGACGCCATCATTTTCCTCACGGAATTCAAACTTATCGACGTATTCACCAGGAAGGAAGGTGGTATCACCCGAATCAATGATCTCAACCTTTTGCATCATCTGGCTTACGATACACTCAATATGTTTGTCGTTTATCTTCACACCTTGCAAACGATACACTTCCTGAATTTCATTCACCAGGTATTCCTGTACTGCCGTAGGTCCTTTGATCGACAAGATGTCGGAAGGTGTAATGGCTCCATCTGATAAAGGTTGACCTGCTTTCACAAAGTCATTGTCTTGCACCAGAATGTGCTTCGACAGCGGCACCAAATAACGCTTCTGTACCCCATCACGTGATTCGATAAAGATTTCACGATTACCACGCTTGATTCCACCATAGGTCACAACGCCATCAATTTCACTGACGACCGCTGGATTAGAAGGGTTCCGCGCTTCAAATAATTCAGTTACCCGGGGAAGACCTCCGGTAATATCCCTTGACTTACCCATCGTGCGGGGAATCTTTGCCAACACTTGTCCGGCCTTGATTTTTTCTCCCACTTCTACCGCTAAGTGAGCTCCTACCGGAATATTATATCCTTTGGAGTCAGCCTTGCCCTTCACAACAATCGCCGGGTTCTTTGTCTTATCGCGGGTATCGGTAATTACTTTTTCACGATGACCGGTCTGTTCGTCAGACTCCTCCTTGAAGGTGATCCCTTCGATGATGGAGTCAAATTCAATCTCTCCATCAAACTCCGACAAAATTACCGCGTTGTAAGGATCCCAGTAACAAAGTTGCTCTCCCTTTTCCACCCTCTGCCCGTCCTTCACTTGCAGGAATGTACCGTACGGAACGTTATTCGAAATCAGGGCACGGCCCTTCTCTTCATCCAATATGCGGACTTCACCGGTGCGGCCCATCACTACTTTCACCTTGTTATTATCCTTATCCATCGTATCGACGGTGCGGATGCTTTCAAATTCGACTACGCCGGAAAATTTCGCTTTAATGTTTGCTTCAACGGCAATGTTGGAAGCTGTGCCGCCTACGTGGAAAGTCCGAAGTGTCAACTGAGTCCCTGGTTCACCGATGGATTGTGCAGCAATTACACCCACAGCCTCCCCGGCCTGAACCATTTTACCCGTTGCCAGATTTCTTCCGTAACATTTCGCACAACCACCAACTTTGGTTTCGCAAGTAAGGATGGAGCGAATCTCCACTTCCTCAATGCTGGTCTCTTCGATACGTTTAGCGATTTCGTCTGTAATTTCTTCGTTGGCAGGACAAATCAATTCATCGTTGAGGGGATCATACACATCGTGTACCGTCACCCGGCCGAGAATCCGTTCCGATAATGGTTCAACAATATCTTCATTGTCCTTGAGTGCAGTTACTTTCAGACCGCGCAAAGTGCCACAGTCCTCTTCAGTAATTACCAGGTCTTGCGCTACGTCAACCAAGCGGCGGGTCAGGTATCCCGCATCCGCTGTCTTTAAAGCCGTATCCGCCAAACCTTTACGTGCGCCGTGGGTTGAGATAAAATACTCCAACACATCCAGACCTTCTTTGAAGTTGGAAAGGATCGGGTTTTCAATGATCGAACCAACCGAACCAGCGAGGTTCTTTTGCGGTTTCGCCATCAATCCACGCATTCCACCCAACTGACGAATCTGCTCTCTCGAACCGCGTGCACCGGAGTGCATCATCATGTAAATCGAGTTGAACCCTTGCTGATCTTCTTCCAACTGCTTCATCAGCGTATTGGTCAGGAGTGTATTGGTACGGGTCCAGATATCAATCACCTGGTTGTAGCGCTCATTATCAGTGATCAAACCCATCATGTAATTGTTCCACACCGCGTCAACCTCTTTTTGAGCATCCTGTACCAGTTTCTCTTTTTGTTCAGGAACTTTCACATCCCCCAAGCCCATCGACAAACCACCCTTATACGCCATTTGGAAACCGAGGTCCTTGATATCATCGAGGAATTTTGCGGTTTTGGCCTGACCGGCGTATTTGAATACATCGGCAATGATGGTCTGCAGTTTCTTTTTGGTCAGCAATTCGTCAACAAAGCCGACCTCTTCTGGCATCACCTCATTAAAAATAACACGGCCGGCAACTGTTTCAATAAGTTGCCTTGAAATGGTCATGGTCTTTTTGTCCTTCAACTGCACACGCACTTTAATGACAGCATGCTTGGAGAGTTTACCTTCGTTGTAGGCAATGATTACCTCGTCCGGAGAGTAAAAGGTTTTGTTTTCACCCAACTGACCGGTGCGACCTTTGGTTAAATAGTATAAGCCCAAAACCATGTCCTGAGAAGGGACCGTAATGGGGGCGCCATTTGCTGGGTTCAAAATGTTATGTGAAGACAGCATCAGCAGGGAAGCCTCCAAAATCGCTTCCTGTCCGAGCGGTACGTGTACGGCCATCTGGTCACCGTCAAAGTCGGCGTTGAATGCTGTACAAACCAGTGGATGTAACTGGATTGCTTTTCCTTCAATCAATTTGGGTTGGAAGGCCTGAATACCGAGGCGGTGAAGTGTTGGAGCACGGTTAAGCAGAACAGGATGTCCTTTCAACACATTTTCCAAAATATCCCACACTACAGGATCCTTGCGGTCAACGATTTTCTTTGCCGACTTCACCGTCTTCACAATTCCTCTTTCAATCAACTTGCGAATAATGAATGGCTTAAATAATTCGGCAGCCATATCTTTTGGCAAACCACATTCGTGCAATTTCAATTCAGGTCCGACCACAATGACGGAACGGCCAGAGTAGTCAACCCGCTTGCCCAGCAAATTCTGGCGGAAACGTCCCTGCTTGCCTTTGAGCATATCACTCAATGACTTCAGTGCTCTGTTTCCATCGGAACGAACGGCATTTACTTTTCTTGAATTGTCGAACAGAGAGTCGACAGCTTCCTGAAGCATACGTTTCTCATTTCGGAGAATCACTTCAGGTGCTTTGATATCAATCAATCTTTTCAGGCGATTGTTACGGATAATTACCCGGCGATAGAGGTCATTCAAATCGGACGTTGCAAAACGACCTCCATCCAGGGGCACCAGGGGGCGCAACTCCGGAGGAATTACGGGTACCATTTTAATGGCCATCCACTCGGGACGATTTTCCACGCGCGTATTGGCTTCGCGAAAAGCCTCGACAACTTTCAATCTCTTTAATGCTTCCGCCTTGCGTTGTTGCGAAGTGTCGGTTGCTGCCTGATGGCGAAGTTCGTAGGAAAGCTCATCCAGCTTCAATCGTGACAAAAGCATTTCCAATGCATCGGCACCCATCCTGGCGATAAACTTCTTCGGATCTATGTCATCCAGCATTTGGTTTTCGCGCGGAAGTTTGTCGACGATGTCGAGGTATTCTTCTTCCGTTAAGAAATCAAGGCGGTTGATACCATCTTCTTCTTTGGTACCCGGCTGAATGACTACATAGCGTTCATAATAGATTATCTGATCCAATTTCTTGGTAGGCAAACCCAGCAAGTAGCCGATCTTATTCGGAAGTGAACGGAAATACCAAATGTGCGCAACGGGCACCACCAGCTCGATGTGGCCCATGCGTTCCCTTCTAACCTTTTTCTCGGTAACTTCAACACCGCAACGGTCGCAAATGATGCCTTTGTAGCGAATGCGTTTGTATTTACCGCAATGACATTCCCAATCTTTAACGGGACCAAAAATCCGCTCACAGAATAACCCGCCCATCTCCGGCTTGTAGGTCCGGTAGTTAATGGTTTCCGGTTGTGTTACTTCGCCGTGTGAACTCTCCAGGATGGATTCCGGAGAAGCCAGACTGATGGTGATTTTCTGGAAATCGTTGTTGATCTTTTTATTTTTTCTGAAAGACATGCTATATAGAGTTTTCAGTTAACTACTTCTTATTCTACGTCACTGGATATTTGTCATTAGTCATTGGGACTAGTTCTTCCCAATGACCAATGACTCATTTTAATCCATGGTTATCTCGAGTGCTAATCCCCTGAGTTCGTGCACCAGTACGTTGAACGATTCGGGAATATTCGGTTTCCTCATCGTTTCACCTTTTACAATGGATTCGTATGCTTTCGCCCTGCCGATTACATCATCCGATTTAATCGTGAGTATCTCTTGCAGGATATGCGAAGCACCAAATGCCTCGATCGCCCAAACCTCCATTTCACCAAAGCGCTGACCACCAAACTGGGCTTTGCCACCCAGCGGTTGTTGCGTGATGAGGGAATAAGGTCCGATCGAACGGGCGTGCATCTTATCATCCACCAAATGGCCCAGTTTCAGCATGTAAGCGATACCTACCGTTACGGGTTGATCGAATTTCTCTCCTGTCAAACCATCGTATAGGTAAGTGCGTCCGTATTGCGGCAAGCCTGCTTCTTTCAACTCGGCGTCAACCTCGTCAATGGAAGCACCGTCAAAAATCGGAGTAGCATATTTTCTACCCAATTTCTTGCCTGCCCAAGCCAACACGGTTTCATAAATCTGACCCAGGTTCATCCGTGAAGGCACACCCAACGGGTTCAAACAAATATCCACGGGTGTTCCATCTTCCAGGAACGGCATGTCTTCTTCGCGCACAATTCGCGCGACCACACCTTTGTTTCCGTGACGACCGGCCATCTTATCACCGACCTTCAGTTTACGCTTTTTCGCAACGTACACTTTGGCCAATTGAACAATCCCTGCGGGTAATTCATCTCCCACTTCGAGGGTAAAACGCTCGCGCTTGAATTCCCCCGATATAATATTACGTTTGGTCAGGAAGTTTTTAACGATGTCTGAAATCAGGTCGTTTGTGTGATCGTCTGTGGTCCAGCTATCCAGACTTACGTCGGCAATCAGGTTCACTTCTTCCGGCACATTGTAATTGCTCTCATCACGGTAAATATTCTTATCCGGGAAAAGATTATTTTCAATCACTTTGCCCGTGAATTTCACCCCTTTGGTAATGAGTTCATCACCAAATTTGTGTTTCACACCCTGACTGGTTTTTCCGGTAAGCAAAGAGGTCAGTTTCTTGATCATCTCATTGCGTAACTCGGCCAGTTGTTTGCTGTAGCGATTCCTCAATGCATCCAATTCCTTCTTTGACTTGGAACGCAGATCTTTATCGCGTTTAGGCCTGGAGAAAAGCTTTGTCTCGATGACAACACCTTTCAATGATGGCGGCGCCTTCATTGAAGCATCCTTCACATCTCCGGCCTTATCGCCGAAGATCGCCCGGAGCAGTTTCTCTTCCGGAGTCGGATCGGTCTCCCCTTTTGGTGTGATCTTACCGATCAGAATATCTCCTTCCTTTACTTCGGCTCCGATGCGGATGATCCCGTTTTCATCAAGGTGTTTTACAGCCTCTTCACTCACGTTCGGGATTTCCGAAGTCAATTCTTCTTCACCGCGTTTGGTATCGCGAACTTCGAGTTCGAATTCCTCAACGTGTATGGAGGTATAAATATCATCGCGGACCACGCGTTCGGAAATAACAATAGCATCTTCAAAGTTGTACCCCTGCCATGGCATATACGCCACCAACAGATTACGACCAAGGGCCAATTCTCCGTTGGCCGTTCCATATCCCTGGCAAAGCGGTTGGCCTTTCAATACCTTCTCCCCTTTTCTTACGAGCGGGGTCAGGTTGATGCAGGTATCCTGATTGGTTCTTCTAAACTTGATCAGGTTATAGGATTTAAATTCGTCGTCAAACCGCACGAGCTGTTGCTCTTCGGAGACTTCATATCGAATGGTAATCTTTTTTGCATCGACATACTCCACAACACCGTTGGCCTCAGCGAGTACCAGAGCACGTGAATCCAGCGCAATTTTTCCTTCGAGTCCGGTACCGACAATCGGTGCTTCTGGTCTCATCAGGGGAACAGCTTGTCGTTGCATATTGGATCCCATCAGGGCACGGTTCGCATCGTCATGCTCGAGGAAGGGAATCATCGAGGCAGCGATCGAAACGATCTGATTGGGTGCCACATCCATATAGCGCACGTCCTTCGGTTCTACCACCGGAAAATCTCCCTCAAAGCGAGCTTTGATTTTCTCGTCGGTAATTTCTCCGCTGGGTTTCAAATGCACATTCGCCTGAGCGATGTTGAAGGTATCCTCTTCTTCAGCGGTCAGGAAAACGACATCCTCTTTTACTTTTACTTTTCCATTCTCCACCTTGCGGTAAGGCGTTTCAATAAAGCCCATCTTATTCACTTTCGCGTGAACGCAAAGCGAAGAAATCAAACCGATATTGGGTCCTTCCGGAGTTTCGATCGTACAAAGACGACCATAGTGGGTATAGTGTACGTCACGAACTTCAAAGCCAGCGCGTTCGCGGGAAAGACCACCGGGACCGAGCGCAGACATCCTACGCTTGTGCGTGATCTCTGCTAACGGGTTGGTTTGATCCATGAATTGCGAAAGCTGGTTGGTACCAAAGAACGAGTTGATCACCGAGGACAAAGTGCGCGCATTGATCAGATCAACCGGCTTGAAGTCTTCGTTATCGCGCACATTCATTCTTTCTTTGATGGTTCGGGCCATACGGGCAAGACCTACGCCAAACTGAGTATAGAGTTGCTCACCCACGGTGCGCACTCTTCTATTGCTCAAGTGGTCAATGTCATCCACTACGGCTTTGGAGTTGATCAGTCCGATCAAATATTTTACAATGAGGATAATATCCTGCGTGGTCAATACACGCTGGTCGGAGTTGATATCCAGACCCAGTTTTTTATTGATCCGGTAGCGTCCTACTTCTCCCAAATCGTAACGCTTTTCGCTGAAGAACAAGCTCTGGATAATATCCCGTGCCGTTTGTTCGTCCGGCGCTTCGGTATTGCGGAGCTGACGGTAAATTTGTTCTACGGCCTCTTTCTCCGAGTTGGAGTTGTCCTTCGCAAGTGTATTAAAAATGATGTGGTAATCGGTTACGTTGACATCATCCCTATGGAGAATGATGGATTTGGCACCCGACTCAACAATCGTATCAACATCTTCAGCCTCGATCACGTGGTCGCGCTCCAACAACACTTCATTCCGGTCTATGGAAACGACTTCACCGGTATCTTCATCGACAAAGTCTTCAGTCCAGGTTTTCAACACCCGGGCCGCCAGCTTTCTACCCACCACTTTCTTCAGTGTGTTCTTGCTGGCCTCCACTTCTTCAGATAATCCGAAGAGGTCAAGAATATCTTTGTCGGTACCGTACCCAATGGCACGGAGGAGTGTGGTGATTGGAAATTTTTTCTTACGATCGATGTAGGCATACATCACTGCATTTACATCGGTAGCAAACTCAATCCACGATCCCTTGAAAGGAATAATCCTGGCCGAATAAAGCTTTGTCCCGTTGGTGTGTTTGCTCATGGCAAAGAACACGCCTGGGGATCGGTGCAATTGCGATACGATAACCCGCTCGGCTCCGTTGATCACAAAAGAACCCTTTTCAGTCATGTAAGGGATATTACCCAAAAACACTTCCTGCTCAATGGTCTCAAAATCCTCATTGTCCTCATCATTACAGGTGAGGCGCAGCTTAGCTTTCAGTGGCACGGAATACGTCAATCCACGATCAATACATTCGTCTACCGAATACTTTGGCGGATCGATGGTATAATCCACAAACTCCAGCACGAAATTTTCGCGGGAGTCTGAGATGGGAAAATTCTCCGCAAAAACTTTGAAGAGGCCTTCGTTTTGTCTTTTTTCTGCAGGCGTTTCGATCTGCAAAAAATCTTTAAACGATTGAAGTTGCAAATCCAAAAAGTCCGGATAATCAAGGACTTTTTCTATGGAAGAGAAATCTATCCTTCCGTTAATGGTCTTCTTTGTCAAGGTACTTTTGGTTTAAATTTCCTGGACAGAACGTTATCAATACTATGTGGGTACAAATAAGGAAACCCCAACCCTGATTTTTGACAGGAATGGGGGCCCAACTTGATGTTAGACGGTACCCTTCGCCTTCAATTATTTCAACTCAACGTCAGCACCGGCTTCCGTGAGTTGTTTCTTGAGGTTTTCAGCTTCGTCTTTAGGTAAACCTTCTTTAATGGTCTTGGGTGCCCCGTCAACCAGGTCCTTTGCTTCTTTCAAGCCAAGGCCGGTGAGTTCCTTAACCAATTTCACAATCTGGAGTTTGTTAACTCCGGGAGCCTTCAATACTACATCGAAGTTTGTCTTCTCAGCAACAGCGGCAGCACCGCCACCCGCTGCAGGTCCTGCTACCGCTACTGCAGCAGCTGCCGGCTCGATGCCATATGTTTCTTTGAGGTAAGATGCTAATTCGGTTACTTCCTTTACGGTAAGTTCCACCAGTTGATCGCCAATTAATTTGATGTCTGCCATGTTCGTAAAAATTTAATAGTTCGTTTTTATGATTGTTTTCTTTCTTCCAATGTCTTGATCAAACCCGCCACTGTTTGTTTTGAACTCAGCAATGCCGAGAGCACATTCTTAGCAGGGGCTTGCAACATGGAAATGATTTCGCCAATGAGTTCGTTTTTGGACTTCAACTCACTAAGTGTGTCCAGGTGTTCCTCACCGATAAATATTGCGGTTTGAATGGAGGCCGCTTTCAGGCCAGGTTTGCCTTCGAGTTTTTTACGGTATTCCTTGATGGCTTTTGCCGGTGCGTTGCCTGACTCTTTCGAGAAAATCACGCCAGAGAATCCGTGTAGAACTTTAAACAAATCTTCGTTATTCACGCCTTGTTTTTCAAGCGCCTTACGAATCAGCGTGTTTTTATATACGCGGTATTCCACACCCGTGTTGAAACAAACTCTGCGAAATGCATTAATCTGTGACACACTGAGGTTGGATGCATCGGTGATATAGTAGTGATTGTTCTGTGAAAATTTCACAGATAAATCATTAATGATAGTTGCTTTTTCTTCCCTGGTCATTGTTCAAAAAAATTAAACAAAAATTAGACACCTCCTACGGTTGCCTTGTCAATCAATATCCCCGGGCTCATCGTCGAAGAAAGGGTAATACTCTGGAAATAAGTTCCTTTCGCTGAGGCCGGCTTTAACTTCGCCACCATATTGATCAGTTCAGCAGCATTGTCTTTGATTTTGTCTGCGCTGAAGGAAGCCTTCCCAATACTGGCGTGGATAATTCCTTGTTTATCAATCTTAAAATCTACTTTCCCTGCTTTTACATCCTTCACGGCCTTACCCACTTCAAGGGTAACGGTTCCGGATTTAGGATTGGGCATCAAGCCCCGTGGACCAAGAACTTTTCCCAGCTTACCTACTTTGGCCATAACCGTCGGCATGGTGATGATGACATCGATGGCGGTCCATCCACCTTCAATCTTTTTAATGTATTCGTCCAGGCCAACGTAATCAGCACCGGCATCTTTTGCTTCTTGTTCCTTGTCAGGAGAACACAATACCAAAACGCGCACTACTTTTCCCAGTCCGTGTGGAAGCGAGACAACACCCCTCACCATCTGGTCTGATTTCTTCGGGTCAACTCCCAGGCG